>JAREAF010000497.1 GCA_029240475.1 Rhodospirillales bacterium
CCGAAAAATTAGCCGGCAAATCTGGCATCATTCCCGTGAACGAGACGCGTGAATAATCTTCCGAGCCCGGCGAACCTGCGGCCGGGCGGATTGGTTCTTGAGCCAGTTAACAGGAGGATGAGATGCCGATCCAATCACCGCAGGAACTTCTTCTTCACGAGCTGCACGGCATCGAGGATGCGGAGAGCGAGGCCTCCCGCGCGCTCGAAAGCCAGATGGACGAAGTCGAGAATTCGCAGCTGCAGAAGCTGCTACAGCGCCGGCTGCAGCAGGGCGAGCGGTTGCTGAAGGAAGTGCAGAAGAATCTTGAGAAGCTGAATGGCGAGGGCGGTGAGCGCGAGAACGAGGCCGCACGCGGCTTGATCCGGGATGCACAGACGCTTCTGCAGGAAGTGCAGTCCCCCGAGATGAAGGAAGCCGTGCTGATCGCCGGCGTGCAGAAGCTGGAGCATTACTGCATCGCGGTCTGGGGCACGGTCAAGGCGATGGCCCAGGAGATGGGCGAGCAGGAGTTGGCGAGGACGATGCAGCGCGCCCTTGAGGAGGGCTACAAGCTCGACGAGGAGCTCACCAGGCTCGCCGAGTCCCGCATCAACCCGGCCGCATTGGAAGCCGGGGAGGAGGACGAGGAGGAGGAAGAGGACGAGGACGAGTTCGAGGACGAGGAGGAGGAGGAGGAAGAAGACGAGGAGGAGGCGCAGCAAGCCTCGCAGTCGGGCCAGCCCTCCAAGTCCAGCGGTTCGCTGGCCTCCAAGTCCGGCGGTTCGCAGGGCTCCAAGTCCGAAGGTGCGCAGGCCTCCAAGTCCGGCGGTCCCCAATCCTCCAAGTCCGGCGGTTCGCAGGGCTCCAAGTCCGGCGGTTCGCAAGCCTCCAAGTCCGGCGGTTCGCAACCATCCAAGTCCGGGGGCTCGCAGCAGAAAAGCGCCGGCGGCAAGGAGGCCAAGGGCGACGAATCATCCGACCTCAAGTCCCGCGAGTATCGCGACAAGGACGGCAATGTCCGCCACCACACGCGCGAATATATGAATCGGCGCGGCGAGGACTGACCCGCGTCCAGCCGGGGAGGGCGCGCCCTCGCGCGCCCTCCTTCGCCCCCTTGCCTCGCCCGCGGCCGGCACGCACATCATTCGATCGGCGCGGCTGTGGTCTCGAGGCAATCGGTGAGCCAAATCGACATCGGCAGGGTTGGGCAGATCTGGCGCTATCCGGTCAGCTCGATCGGCGGCGAGCGGGTGAATGAGGCGGAGCTGACCTCCGCCGGGGTCGAGGAGGACCGGCGCTGGTGCCTGTTCGATCCGGCCACCGGCGAGGTCGCCGCGCCCGAAAAGCGCAAGCGGTGGAGGTCCGCGCCCGATCTCGTCGCCCGCCATCCCGAGCAGCTCGAATTGCGGTTCATGGACGGCACTTGGCTGCCCGCTTTCTCGGACGAGGCCAAGCGCGCGCTCGAGCGCCATTTCGGCTTTGCGGTAGAGGTTCGCCCCGCGCATTCCGGGGAGGGCCCCATCGAGCCGAACTCCGTCCGCCCGCGTTATCGGCGCACGCCCATCCACCTCCTGACCACCGGCTCGATGCGGGCGCTGGCGCGGCTGCTCCCGGACAGCGCCATCGACCCGCGGCGGTTCCGGCCGAATCTGGTGGTCGAGACGGAGGCCGATGGCTTCGTCGAACAGGAATGGATCGGACGCGACATCGCGGTCGGAAGCGCGCGCCTTCGGGTGATCGAACCCTGCACCCGCTGCGCCTTCGTCATGATCGGCCAGCAGGAGCTGGGTCAGGACCGGGCCATTCTCCCAGAGATCGTCGCCGCCGCCGACGGCGCGCTGGGCGTGCTGTGCTCGGTCCTTGCGCCGGGGGCGACCCGCACCGGGGATGGCTTGCTGCCTGAGGGCCGGTGATCCCGCGCTGGCAGCTGCCGTCCGCCCCCATCCGGCCACGCGGCCAGCCGCCCGCAGGCGCTTGGGCGGCGTGGGTTCGGCTTCCTTGAGGCGGGGGGGGGAGAGCATCTTCAGCGCGAAGCCGATCTGCTCCTGGGCGATCGACTGCGCGCTGCGCCGACCGTTCTTGCGGAGCCAGATCGAGGAGTGCTGCACCAACGCCAGGAGCTGACGGGAAGCCGGGCTGCGATGCCGGTGCGCTCGACGGCAGCGCCGGCGCTAAAGCTCCGGCCGGGCTGCGCCGGTCGGCCTCTGGCTGGGCGGAACCCGAGGTCGCGGGCGCCGCCGCCTTCTTCGCCCGCTCCAGACTGCTCCGTTCGGCTTAGCGGCCGACATCGCCCGGCGCATGCCTGACCGCCTGCTGCAACGGGATCGAACCGCCTTCCGTTGAGACCGCAGAAGTCGGGGAGGGCGCGCGAGCTCGGCGCCTGTTCTGCACCTCCAGGTGACCGGCATGGCGCGGCTTTGGCCCTTCTGGATGGCGGCGGCCCTGACGGCGGGCTGCTCGGGACCGCAATCGACGCTCGATCCGGGCGGGCGCCTCGCCGGCGACATCGCCCTCATGAGCTGGATCCTCTTCGCGGGCGCGGCGGCGATCTTCCTCGTCGTCATGGCGATCGCGGCATGGGCCGTGTTCGCGCGGCCGGAGCGATGGCGCGGCGGGCGCGGATTCATCCTGATCGCCGGGGCCGCCATTCCGGTTCTGCTGCTCTCGGCCTTGCTCGCCTACGAGTTCAAGATCATGCCCGGCATGGCGGCGGCCCATGGCTCAGGCGAGGGGCTCAGGATCGCCGTCGTCGGCCGGATGTGGTGGTGGGAGGTTCGCTATCTCGATGAGGCCGGCCAGCCGATCGCCATTTCGGCCAACGAGATCGTGATCCCGACGGGACAGCCGGTCGCGCTCGAGCTCACCTCGACCGACGTGATCCACAGCCTCTGGATCCCGAGTCTCGCCGGCAAGATGGACATGATCCCCGGCCGCATGAACCATGCCCGGCTGGAGGCGGCGCGCGCGGGCGTCTTTCGCGCGCAATGCGCCGAGTATTGCGGCGCGCAGCATGCGCGCATGGCGCTGATCGTGGTGGCGCAGCCGCCGGAGGAGTTTCAAGCCTGGCTCGCCCGGCAAGCCGCTCCCGCAAGCGAGCCGCAGCAGGATGAGACTCGCCGTGGACGCGAGCTGTTCCTGGCGACCGGCTGCGGCGCCTGCCATCGCGTCCGCGGCACCGGGGCCGAGGGCGCCATCGGGCCCGACCTCACGCATCTGGCAAGCCGCCGGACGATCGGCGCCGGCATGCTGCCGAACAATCGCGGCGCGCT
>JAREAF010000498.1 GCA_029240475.1 Rhodospirillales bacterium
GCCGGCCGCCGAGGCGTACATATGAAAGACCATCCCGGCCTCGAGCCTCCAATCGGCGGCAGGGTGGAAAATACGGGTAAAGTCGCTCGTCCGCGGGCCGGCAGCGGCATAGAAGCCAAGGGTGTAGCCGGTGATGTTGTCGTAGGTTTCGCGCAAGCCCTCGCGGAGGAGGGCCTCGCGCACGATCGCATCGACCGCCGAGGCCGTTGCGCCGGGCCGCATGGCGGCAATTTGGCGATCCTGCGCGCCGGCAAGTCGCTCGGCCGCATTGACTAGCGCCCGGCTCGGCGCGCCAACTGCGGCGCAGCGCATGAGCCGCGCACTATAGCCGCCCACCCGGGGCGTCAGCTCGATGTGGACGACATCCCCGGCCCGCAGCGGCGCGTCATCGAAGTGCCCGTGGAGGAAGTCCCAGCCGCGGCTCGCCGAGATCGGGCCGGGCGGCCCGGGATCGGCGCCGAGGTCGACGAATGCGGCCATTGCCACCTTTGCGGTGAGCCGCTGAGTGGCGCCGGGAATGCAGGCCGAAGCCGTCGCGCGCAACGCCTCGTCGGCAACAGCCCCTGCTCGACGCAGGAGAGCGATCTCCGCCGGAGATTTGAGGAGACGCAGCTCGGAGATGAGCGATCCGATGTCGACGATGAGCGCCTTCGGCAGGGCCGCGCGTAGCCGCTGAAGTCGTGCTGGCGGCATGCAGTAGGAGCCGAAATCCAAGCCGATCCGCGCGACATCGAGTCCCCGCGCGCCAAGACAGCCGGCGAGCACCGCCAAGGGGTCCTCCCAATCTCGGAAGCTCGCCACCTCGGAAATCCAGGTGCGCTGGCTGCAAGGCCCGGCATCGAGCGCCCGGATAACGAAGAACGGCTCGCCCTGCACCGGCATGCCGACGCAACGCCAGCGGTTCTCGGAGTTGCCGTAGCCCGCCACCCAGGCCATCGCCTCGATTTCATCGAACAGGGCGATGTCGACCCCGAGGCGCCGAAGCGAGGACCGGACCCGCTCGGCGCGCGTCGCGAACTCCGCTGAGTCGAAGTGCGGGTGCAGCCCGCTCATCCGCGGGCTCCAGCGGCCGCCGAGCTGCGCAGATGACGGATCAGCCCATCGAGCACTAGCACGGCACCGGTAACAGCGATCAGGAACGCACTAACCGCCGCGATCACCGGCTCCAGCTCAAGGTGCAGGCTGTTCCAGATCCGGACCGGAAGCGTCTGGGCGCGAACTCCGGCCAGGAACAGCGAGATGATCAGCTCGTCGAAAGAGGCGAGGAAGGCGAACAGCGCGCCCGACAGAATTCCGGGGAACGCAAGCGGGATCACGATGCGCCTGAAGACATAGAGCCGGCTGCCGCCGAGGCTCAGGGCGGCCCGCTCCAGGTTGATGTCGACCGACTGCATCGAGGAGAGGAGGATCAGGAGCACGATCGGCAACGTCACGACCGCGTGGCAGAACCCGATCCAGACGACGTTCCCGACGAGCCCGAAGCGGGCCGTGAGGAAATACATCGCGATCGCCGTGATCACATGGGGGACGATCAGCGGCATCAGCATGAATGAGAGAAGAACCTTCTTTGCCCGGAACTCGCCGCGCACGAGCGCGTAGGCCGCAAGGAACCCGAGCACGGTCGAGATCGCGCAGGCGATCAGCGCGATCACGAAACTCGACCACAGCGACTGGCGCCAGCGGCCGTCGCCGAAGAAGGCCGAGAACCAGCGCAGCGAGAAGGACTCGGGCGGGAAGCGCAGGTAGCCCTCCCCGCTGAAGGCGAGCACGCACACGATCGCGATCGGCGCGATCAGCACGAGGCACGCGACCGCTATGTAGGAGGCAAGGCCGAGCTCGCGGGGCCTGTCCATGTCAGGCCCCCATCATCCGGCGCACGTCCGTGAAGCGATAGTAGAACGCGTAGAGCACGAGGGTGACGGCGAGGAGAACGAGCGCCATGATCGCGGCGCTCATCCAATCGAGCGTGATCTCGACCGCGCGCTCGATCAGCATCGCGATCATCACGTCTCCGGGCCCGCCCATGAGAGCCGGCGTGATGAAGAACCCGATCGCAAGGATGAAGACGATCAGCGACCCCGAGACCACGCCGTGCAGGCTGAGCGGGAAGTAGATGCGCCAGAACGTGTAGATGCGCCCCGCGCCTAAGCCGTAGGCCGCGCGCGTGAGGCTCGGATCGATGCCGCGCATCGCGGCATAGAGGGTCAGGATCATGTAGGGCAAGAGGACGTAGGTCATGCCGACGAGCACGCCCGCCTTGTTGTAGAGGAGTGCGAGCGGAGCATCGATGAGCCCCGCCGATTGCAGCGCCTGATTGATGATGCCGTTGCGCCCGAGCAGGACCATCCAGGAGTAGGTCCGCACGATCACGCTCGTGAAGTACGGAACGATGATGCAGAACAGCACGAGTGCGAAGCGCCAGCCCGTGTGCGTCGCGAGGTAGTAGGCGATCGGATAACCGACCAGGAGCGTGATCGCGGTGACGAGGAGCGAAATCCAGTTCGTCGTGATCATGGCGGTCACGACGGCGCGGGACGTGAGCACAATCGCGAACCAGTCGGCGAGATCGGCGATGCCGTCCGCCTCGGCGAAGACCCCGACGAAGAACCACGCGAGCGGCAGGACGAACAGGACCGCGAGCAGCGCGAAGGCCGGCACGAGCAGCACGCCGGGGTCTCTGGAGCGGCTGCGCATGGCCCTCAGCCCTCGAGCGCGAGGCTGTCGGCGACGGCCCAGGCGAGCGCGACCGCGTCGCCTTCGGCGAGACGCCGGGACCCGGCGTTCTGGACGTCGACGGTGATCTCGGCGCCGCTCACGTCGACGACATACCGCAGGATATTCCCTAGAAATGACATGCGCCGGATCCGCCCGGCGGCGCGGTTGAGCGCCGAAGCCGGCGGGCCCGCGGTTTCCGCGAGCGCAATGCGCTCGGGCCGCACGAACAGGCTCACGGGCGTGCCGGCGGCAAGCGGCTTCGGCGCGACAGCCCGAAGCGTCACCCCGCTGGGAAGGGCAATCGTGGCAACGCCGTCGCAGACCTCGCGAAGCTCGCCCGAAAGTAGATTAGCCTCGCCTAAGAAGCGCGCGATGAAGGTGCTGACGGGGCGCTCGTAAATCTGTGTCGGAGGACCGACCTGCTCGACCCGGCCGCGGTTCATGATTCCGATCCGGTCCGACATGTTCATCGCCTCTTCCTGGTCGTGGGTGACGTAGACGACCGTCATCCCGAGGCGCCTCTGGATGTCCTTGA
>JAREAF010000499.1 GCA_029240475.1 Rhodospirillales bacterium
GGCCGCGGTGCGCGGCGGCATGCCGGTGCTGCTCCTCTCGGCCGGGCAGGCCGGCGCGACCGCGCCCGCCTCGCTCGCGGGCTCCGTGGTGCAGGAAGTCGCCGAGGTGCTGGCGGGCCTCGTCTATGTCAACGCGATCAAGCCGGGCGCGCCGGCGATCTTCGGCACCTGGTGCTTCGTCTCGGACCTGCGGACGGGGGCGATGTCGGGCGGCAGCCCCGAGCAGGCGCTGCTCTCGGCCGCCGCGGCGCAGATGGGCCAGTTCTACGACCTCACCTGCGGCACCGCGTCGGGCATGACGGATTCGAAGATGGCCGATGCCCAGGCCGGGGCGGAGAAGGCCTACAACCACGCGCTGGTCGGCAATTCCGGCGCCAACCTGATCTACGAGTCCGCCGGCATGCATGCGAGCCTCCTGGGCTTCTGCATGGAGAGCCTGCTCATCGACAACGACATCATCGGCGCCGCCCAACGCACGATCCGCGGCATCAGGGTCGATGACGAGGCGCTGTCGCTGGAGACGATCCGCAAGACTTGCCTGGAAGGGCCGGGCCACTATCTCGGCGCCGACCAGACCTTGCGGCTGATGCAGACCGAATATGTCTATCCCACCGTCGGCGACCGCATGAGCCCGAAGGAATGGGCCGAGCAGGGCAAGCCCAGCTACATCGATCGCGCGATCAAGCAAACGCGCGCCATCCTGGGACGCCACTTCCCGCGCCACGTGCCCGACGCGATCGACGCGGAGATCCGCGGACGCTGGCAGATCAAGCTGCCCAAGGAGGCGATGGGCCGGGCGGGCTGAGCCAGGCCGATCAGCACGGCCGCTTGGTCGTCGAGCGGCAGGCGAGGCGCGAGCGCGCCTCGGCGGCCTCCTCTTCGGCCCGCGCGGTTTCCGCCCGCAAGCAGGCCAGGTACTTGTCGCTGAGGGCGAAATAGCGCTGGGCCTTGCCCACGCACTCGACCTGCTCGGCGGGCGCGAAGGGCGTCTTCTTGTTGAGGCACACCGGCGCAGAGGGCTTCGCGGGGCACGAAGCCTCGGCCGGCGCGGCGGCGACGAACGCCGCGAAAGCCAAACTCGCGATCCAAACCGACTGACGCATGTCCTTCCCCCCTCGCAAGGCAGGAGGGCAGGACTACACGCCTTCGGCCCGTCGCGCTCTGCACAAATTCGTGAGGGGCCGGTCAGGCCTCCGCCATCTCATGCAGGGGCCAGCGGACCACCACCTTGGTGCCGCCCTCGGCGCGCGGGGCGATCTCGACCGATCCGCCGATCTGCCGCGCCATGAGCTCGACCAGCTTCAGGCCGATCGATTTCGACTTCTGCTGCCAATCGGGCTTCAACCCGGCCCCGTCATCCGTGATCTGCAGCTGGGCGATGTCGCCTTCGACCGTCACATCGATCTCGATCCGCCCCTGATTGCGGTCCCTGAAGCCGTGCCGAAGCGCGTTGGTCAGCACCTCGTTCGCGATCAGGGCCAGCGGGGTGATCTTGTCCAGCCCGAGCTCCAGGGGCCGGTCCATCCGCACCCGCAGCTCCGGGGCGAAGCCCTCGCTCTGGTGGAAGCGGGCGAGATCCTGGGTGAGCCCTTCCAGGTAGCGGCCCAGATCGAGCGTGCCCGCATGGTCGGACTGATAGAGCAGCTCATGCACGCGGGCCATCGTGAAGATGCGGTTGAGGCCGGCGTTGAATGCGTCCGTCAAGCCGGGGTCGGCCATGGTGCGCGCCTGCATTGAGAGGAGGCTGGTGATCACCTGGAGATTGTTCTTCACCCGGTGGTGCACCTCCATCAGCAGCACCTCCTTGTCGCGCAGCGTCCGGGACAGCTCCCGGTTGGCTTTCTCCAGATCGGCGGTGCGCTCCTGGACCCGCCGCTCCAGATCGACATTGAGCTGGCGGACGGTGTCCTCGGCGCGCATGCGCTCACCGACCTGCTGCTGCAGGGCGGAGTTGGCGTCGCGCAGCTGCGCGGGACTGGGCAGGGCCAGGGCCTCGGGCATGATCCGCCAGACCAGCAGCGCGGTGCCCACCGACGAGATCGCCGTCAACGCCTTTATGCTGCCGTCGATGCCGTAATCGGGGTTCCAGATGGTCCAGATCCCCATCAGATGAGTCGTGCCGCAGGCCAGGATGAAGATGCCGAAGAGCAGGAACATGTAGCGGAACTCGATGTCCCGCCGGCGGGTGATGAACCAGATGAGGCTGAAGGGGATCGAGTAATAGGCCAGCGCGATCAGCGCGTCGGACGTGACGTGCAGCCAGAGCATCTCCTTCTCCCAGAGAAAGCACATGCCATGCGGCATGTACTTCTCGGACGAGAATAGGCCGCCCAAGGTCTCGAACATCGACATGGCCCCTTTGCTTCGGATGTCCGGCGATCGGGCCGGACGCAGTCCTCCCTCTGCCAAGCACCCCTGCCCCGCTCAGGACTAGGGTCGAACTTTGATGCGTGTCAAGCGCGGGAAGTCCGGGCCGAGGCCGCAGGCGCGGCAGCCGCGAAGATGCGCGTGGAGAGCCCATGGAACCGCCAGGCCAGCAACAGCGTGGCCACCGCCAGCCCCGCAAAGAGGCTCCACATGAGCGCGGGCACCCCCTGCCCCAGCCGCACGCCGAACCACCAGGCAATCGGCAGGCTGATGAACCAGAAGGCCAGGCCGTAGATCAGCGTCGGAACGAGGGCATCGGATGCGCCGCGCAGCGCGCCGATCAGCACCCCTTGGGTGCCGTCGAGCAGCGTGATCAGCGCGGCGATCGCGAGGGCGGCGACAGCGAGCGGCACCACGGCGGGATCCTGGGTATAGGCCAGGGCGATCGCCTCCCGCCCCCACCAGGTGGCGAGCCCGACCGTCAGCATCAGCGCGGCCACCAGCCCGGTGCCCACCCAGCCGGCGCGCCGCAAACCGATGGGATCGCCGGCGCCGACCGCATTGGCCACCCGGATCGCCGTCGCCGTCGAGAGCCCGAGCGCCAGCATGTAGACCAGGGCCATATAGTTGAGCGCGACTTGGTAGGCGGCGAGCGCCGCCACGCTGACGATCCCGGCCAGCGCCGCCATGCCCGAGAAGGTCGAGGTCTCCACGCCGATCGCCAGCGCGAACGGCACTCCAAGCTTCATCAGCTGGGCGATCCCGACCGCCGGCCGCCCCGAGGCTCCTCCGGTCACCCCATAGTGCAGTCGGTCGCGCATCGTGAGGGCGTAGATCAGGATCGCGGCCAGCATCCACCAGCGGGTGATGGAGGTGGCGAG
>JAREAF010000058.1 GCA_029240475.1 Rhodospirillales bacterium
GAGGCCTACAAGCTCGAGAAGGTCGCCGTCGCAAAGGGCGAGGCGCAGCGCTTCGTGGCTCTCTACGAGCAGTATTCGGTGGCCCGCGACGTCACGCGCCGGCGGCTCTATCTCGAGACGATGGAGCGGGTGCTGGCCGACATGAACAAGGTGCTGGTCGAAAGCGGCGCCACCGCCAGCGGCACGGTGCCTTACCTTCCCTTGACGGAGTTGCTGAACCGGCCCCGCGTCGCCACGCAAGAATCGTCAGGCACCGGGAACGAGGCGCCCGCCCTCGCCGGCCAGGCCGGCGCTGGAGACTCCCAATGAACAGATTCCCACTGGTACTTGGAGCCGTCGTCGCCGCGCTGGCGCTGATCCTGGTGCTCTCCAGCATCTTCACCGTGCATCAGTCGCAGCAGGCGCTCGTGATCCAGTTCGGCGACCCGCAGCGGCGGGTCGACGATCCGGGCCTGCATTTCAAGCTGCCGCTGATCCAGGAGGTCGTCTATTTCGACAAGCGGGTGCTGGATTTCGATGCCCGGTCCGAAGAGGTGCCGACCCTCGACCAGAAGCAGCTCGTGGTGGACGCCTTCGCCCGCTTCGTCATCGTCGATCCCCTGAAGTTCTTCCAGACGGTGAATAACGAGGAGGGCATCCAGTCGCGCCTGGCGACGATCATCAGCTCCAATCTGCGGCGCGTGCTCGGCGAGGTGCAGATGTCGCGCGTCCTCACCGAGGAGCGCGCCAGCCTCATGCGCAACATCCGCGAATCCGTGAACAAGGAAGCGGCGGGGTTCGGGGTTGACGTCATCGACGTGCGAATCCGCCGCGTCGATCTGCCGGAGGAGAACAGCCAGGCGATCTTCGCCCGCATGAAGACGCAGCGCGAGCAGGAGGCCCGGCGCATCCGGGCCGAAGGCGGCAAGGAGGCGCAGGTCGTCCGCGCCGAGGCCGACAAGCAGCAGCGCGTCATCGTGGCCGAGGCGCGCCGCCGCTCGGAGATCCTGCGCGGCGAAGGCGATGCCGAATCGACCAAGATCTATGCCGAGGCTTACGGGCGCGACGCCGAGTTCTTCGATTTCTGGCGCTCGATGCAGGCGCTGAGCCGTGGCCTGCCCGGAAACACGACCGCCTTGGTGGGCTCGCCGCAAGGGGCGTTCTTCCGCTATTTCCAGGACGGGGCGGCGGGGCTGCCGGCCGGGGAGCAGAATGCGCCCAAGACGGCCACCGCCCAGCAGGCCTCCGACGGTGCGGCCGAATCCCAATGAGTGAACCGGCATCGCCGAAAGCGAATCCCGCCATCCCGCGCGTAAACTTGACGGGCGGCGCGCTGGGGCGACATTTAGTGCGGCAGGCGCGCGATCGGCTGGCGCCCTCCTGCTTCTGATGAGAGTGTAAGGGGACCCATGTTCTCGATCCGATCGAAGCTCGCTGCAGGCGCGGTGCTGGTTGCGCTCATCTCAGGCGTGGGGCCGGCCGCCGCCCGAACGACCCCCGAGAGCTTCGCCGATCTGGCGGAGGCGGTGCTGCCGGCGGTGGTCAACATCTCGACGACCCAGACGCTGACCGCGGACACCGGCGACCTTCAGGAGTTCGAGGACCTGTTCCGGGACTTCTTCGACAAGCAGAATCCCAACCGGCCGCAGGGCCCCCGCCGGTCCACCTCGCTCGGGTCTGGTTTCATCATCGACCCGGACGGCTACATCGTCACGAATAACCACGTCGTCATCGACGCCGAGGAGGTGACAGTCCGGCTCTATGACGACACCAACCTGAAGGCCGAGATCGTCGGCCGCGACGAGAAGACCGACCTTGCCCTGCTGAAGGTCGAGGCGCGCCAGCCGCTTCCCTTCGTCAAATGGGGAGATTCCGACGCGATCCGGATCGGCGACTGGGTGGTGGCGATCGGCAACCCCTTCGGCCTCGGCGGCTCGGTGACGGCCGGCATCGTCTCGGCCCGCCAGCGCGAGATCAATGCCGGACCCTACGACGATTTCATCCAGACGGACGCCTCGATCAACAAGGGCAATTCCGGCGGCCCGATGTTCAACATGTCCGGCGAGGTGATCGGCATCAACACGGCGATCTTCTCGCCCTCAGGCGGCAGCGTGGGCATCGGCTTCGCCGTGCCCTCCGCCCTCGCGCGCCATGTCATCGATCAGATCCGCGAATTCGGCCGCACGCGCCGGGGCTGGCTGGGCGTCAACATCCAGACCGTCACCGACGAGCTGGCCGAGGGCTTGAAGCTGCCCAGGGCCAACGGCGCGCTGGTCTCCAACGTGGCGGAGGGGAGCCCGGCGGCCACGGCCGGAATCCAGAAGGGCGACGTGATCCTGAAATTCGACGGCCGCGACGTCGGCGAGATGCGGCGGCTGCCGCGCATCGTGGCCGACACCCCGATCGACAAGACGGTCGACGTCCTGCTCTGGCGCGAGGGGCGCGAGGCGAAGGTCCGCGTCAAGATCGGCGAGCTGAACGAGGCCGAGGTGGCGGCCCTGCCGGAGCAGCCGGAGAGCCAGGCCCCCGAAGCCGCGAAGATCGAGGCGCTCGGGATGAGCCTGGCGGAGGTCACGCCCGACCTGCGCCAGAAATTCCAGCTCGGAGAGGACGCCGCCGGCGTCCTCATCATCGGCGTCGAGGACGGCAGCGCGGCCGCCGAAAAGGGACTGCAGGCGGGCGACGTGGTGGTCGAGGTCGACCAGAAGGAGGTCGCCAGGCCGCAGGACGTCGAGGCGCAGATCGCCGCCGCCCGCAAGGCCAACCAGCGCGTCGTCACCTTCCTGATCTATCGGCAGGGCGACTTCCAATGGGTCGCTCTGCGCGTCGATCAGGGCTGAACCGCACCGAGCCTTCGCAGCGGCCGGTCATCATCGTCGCCGGCCCAACCGCCAGCGGGAAGTCCGCCCTGGCGCTCGACCTTGCCCGCGCGCTGGGCGGGTGGGTGATCAATGCCGACAGCATGCAGGTCTATCGCGAGCTGCGCATCCTCACCGCGCGGCCGAGCCCGGAGGAGGAGGCGCTTGCGCCCCATCGCCTCTACGGCGTGCTGCCCGCGGCAGAAGCTTGCTCGGCCGCGCGCTGGCGCGAGATGGCCTTGGCCGAGATCGCCCAAGCCCATGCCGCCGCGCGGCTTCCCGTTCTATGCGGCGGGACGGGACTCTATCTCAGGGCGCTGATCGAGGGTTTGTCGCCGATCCCGGACGTGCCTGCGGCCATCCGCGACCGGACGCGACGGCGCATGGCCGAAATCGGCAGCCAGGCCTTTCACGCCGAGCTTGCCGCGCGCGACCCGGCCATGGGCGGGCGGCTTCATCCCGGCGACACGCAGCGTTTGATCCGCGCGGCGGAGGTCCTCGCGGCGACGGGCCGCTCCCTCGCTGATTGGCAGGACGAGCCGGGGCAGGGCGGCGCCGCCGAGGGGCTCGCCTTCTACACCATCGCCCTTCTGCCCCCGCGCGCGGCGCTGCGCGAGCGCATCCAGACGCGCTTTGCCGCAATGCTCGAGGCCGGAGCGCTGGAGGAGGTGCGCGCGCTCGCCGCGCTCGGGCTGCCGCGCGACATCCCCGCCATGAAGGCGCACGGCGTGCCGGAGCTGATGCGCCATCTCAAGGGCGAGATCCCGTTGGAGGAGGCGGCCCGCCGCGCCGTACTGGTGACGGGTCAGTATGCCAAGCGGCAGTTCACCTGGCTGCGCCATCAGATCGCGAAAGATTATGTCGTGGAGCAGCAATATAGCCGCAGTCTGGCACCCGAGATCGTGAATAAAATTCGCCCTTTCTTGTTGACCCTGCACGAGTGAGCGCATAGCTTCTGCCCTCCCGCGGCCCGGAACTCCTGGCCGCGCCGGCGGGCTTTTCCCGCCGAACCCCTGGCAGGAACAGGTTTTTTCAATGACCGGCCACACGGAGATGCTCGGAGCGACGATGGTGTTGAAGGCCCTGGCCGATCAGGGCGTCGACGTCGTATTCGGCTATCCGGGCGGCGCCGTACTGCCGATCTATGACGAGCTGTTCAAGCAGAACCGGGTGCGCCACATCCTGGTGCGGCACGAGCAAGCGGCCGTGCACGCCGCCGAGGGCTATGCGCGCTCGACCGGAAAGGTCGGCGTGGTGCTGGTCACTTCCGGGCCCGGCGCGACGAACGCCGTCACCGGCCTCACCGACGCGCTCATGGATTCCATTCCCATCGTCTGCCTCACCGGCCAGGTGCCGACGCATCTCATCGGCAACGACGCCTTCCAGGAGGCGGACACGACCGGCATCACGCGGCCCTGCACCAAGCACAATTACCTGGTGAAGCGGATCGAGGACCTGTCGCGCACGCTGCACGAGGCTTTCTATGTCGCGCGCAGCGGCCGGCCGGGACCCGTGGTGGTCGACCTGCCGAAGGACGTGCAGCAGACGCGCGGGCCTTATCTCGGCCCCGAGCAGGTCGAGCATCGCAGCTATCGCCCGCAGACGGAGCCCGATCCCGCCAAGATCGCCGAAGCGGTCGACATGATGATGGCCGCCAAGCGCCCGCTCTTCTATTGCGGCGGCGGGGTGGTCAATTCGGGACGGAAGGCGTCCGAGCTGCTGACGCGCCTGGTTCACATGACCGGGTTCCCCTGCACCCTGACGCTGATGGGCCTCGGCGCCTTTCCGGCGTCGGACAAGCAGTTTCTCGGCATGCTCGGCATGCATGGCACCTACGAGGCGAACCTCGCCATGCATGGCTGCGACGTCATGATCAATATCGGCGCGCGGTTCGACGACCGCGTGACCGGCAAGATCGCCGCCTTCTCGCCGGGCTCGAAGAAGATCCATGTCGATATCGATCCCTCCTCGATCAACAAGAATGTGCGGGTGGATCTCGGCATCGTCGGCGACGCCACCTCCGTGCTCGAGGCGCTGATCGCCGAATGGAAGCGGCGCGACGCCCGCGCCGACGGCAAGGCGCTGGACCGCTGGTGGCGGCAGATCGAGGAGTGGCGCGCGCGCGACTGCCTGCGCTACCAGCAGTCCGAGACCCTCATCAAGCCGCAATACGCCCTGCAGCGGCTCTATGACGCGATCAAGGACCGCGACGCCTATGTGACGACCGAGGTCGGCCAGCATCAGATGTGGGCCGCCCAGTTCCTGAAATTCGAGCAGCCCCACCGCTGGATGACCTCCGGCGGGCTCGGCACCATGGGCTACGGCCTGCCCGCCGCGATTGGCGTGCAGATCGCCCATCCCGAGAGTCTCGTCATCGACGTGGCCGGAGAGGCCTCGATCCTGATGAACATCCAGGAGCTCTCCACCGCCCGCCAGTTCAACCTGCCGGTCAAGCTCTTCATCCTCAACAATCAGTGGATGGGGATGGTGCGGCAGTGGCAGGAGCTGCTGCATGGCGGGCGCTACTCGGAATCCTACACCGCCTCGCTGCCTGACTTCGTGAAGTTGGCCGAGGCCTTCGGCGCAACCGGCCTGCGCGCGACCAAGCCGCAGGACGTCGACGGCGTGATCGCCCGCATGATCGAGACCAAGGGACCCGTCGTGGTCGATGTCTGCGTCGATCAGAAGGAGAACTGCTTCCCCATGATCCCGTCGGGCGCGGCGCACAACGAGATGCTGCTCGGCCCCGGCGACGAGGCCAAGAAGCCGATCTCCGAAGAAGGCATGGTGCTGGTGTAGGGATCGGGCGGGCGAGAGGTCGGACCCGGGCCGGAAGGCGCGGGTTCTCGCCGGCCGGAGGGGATGGCTGGACGTGGAAACGAGGATCGAGCGGCACACGATCTGTGTGCTGGTGGATAACGAGGCCGGCGTGTTGGCCCGTGTGATCGGCCTGTTCTCGGGCCGCGGCTACAACATCGAAAGTTTGACGGTTGCCGAGGTGGAGAAGTCGCAACGGCTCTCGCGCATCACCGTCGTCACCACCGGCACGCCGATGATCATCGAGCAGATCAAGGCGCAGCTCTCGCGCCTGGTGCCGGTGCACAAGGTCTCCGACCTCACCATCGAGGGCCCGCATTTGGAGCGCGAGCTGGCGCTGGTGAAGGTGGCCGGGACCGGAGAGAAGCGCGTCGAGTCCCTGCGCATCGCCGACATCTTCCGCGCGCGGGTGGTGGATTGGACCATAGAGAGCTTCGTCTTCGAGATGACCGGCTCGACCGAGAAGCTCGACGCTTTCATCAATCTGATGCAGCCCTTGGGCCTCGTCGACGTGTCGCGCACCGGGGTGGTCGCGATCGCGCGCGGGCCCGAACCGCTTTGAACCTGGACGAACGAGGCTAGGCAAGGAAGGACGATACCGATGCGCGTGTATTACGACCGCGACGCCGACGTGAACCTGATCAAGGGCAAGAAGGTGGCCGTGATCGGCTATGGCAGCCAGGGCCACGCCCATGCCCTCAATCTCAAGGACAGCGGCGTCAAGGAGGTGCGCGTCGCGCTCCGTCCCGGATCGGCGAGCGCGGCCAAGGCGACCGGCGCGGGCCTGGAGGTCATGACGCCGGCGGACGCGGCGCGCTGGGCCGACATGGTGATGATTGTCACGCCCGACGAGCTGCAGGCGCGCCTCTATGCCGAGGATCTCGCGCCCAATCTCCGCCAGGGAGCGGCCATCGCCTTCGCGCACGGTTTCGCCGTGCATTTCAAGCTGATCGACCCCAGGCCCGATCTGGACGTCTTCATGGTCGCGCCCAAGGGCCCGGGACATACCGTCCGCTCCGAATATCTGAAGGGCGGCGGCGTCCCGTGCCTCGTCGCGATCGAGCGCAACCCCTCGGGCAATGCGCTGGAGATCGCGCTCTCCTATGCCAGCGCGATCGGCGGCGGCCGCTCGGGCATCATTGAGACCACCTTCCGCGAGGAGTGCGAGACCGACCTCTTCGGCGAGCAGGTGGTTCTCTGCGGCGGGCTCACCGCGCTGATCCAGGCCGGCTTCGAGACCCTGGTCGAGGCGGGCTATGCGCCCGAGATGGCCTATTTCGAGTGCCTGCACGAGGTGAAGCTGATCGTCGACCTCATGTATGAGGGCGGTATCGCCAACATGCGCTACTCGATCTCCAACACGGCCGAGTTCGGTGACTACACGCGCGGGCCGCGCATCATCGACGAGCATGTGCGCGCCGAGATGAAGCGGGTGCTCGCCGACATCCAGTCCGGACGCTTCGCGCGCGACTGGGTCCTGGAGAACCAGGCGGGCCAGCCCAGCTTCAAGGCCATGCGCCGGCGCGGCGCCGAGCACCCGATAGAGGCGGTCGGCGAGCGCCTGCGCGGCATGATGCCCTGGATCGCCAAGAACAAGCTGGTCGACAAGAGCCGGAACTGATGGCCGGCGAGGCCCCGGAGAAGGCCAGGGCGATGGAGGCGGACGCGGCGACCCTGGCCCGGTCGCTGTCCGCCGCGCGCCTGCTGCACCCCTTCTTCGTGCCTCTGCTCGTGCATCGCTGGGACGGCAGCGAGGCGCTGAACGGCGAGCTGGAGACGGCCGTCGCCAGGCAGCGGCAGGCGAGCGAAGGCGTCCGGCGCAGCAATGTGGGCGGCTGGCATTCCGAGGTCGGCCTCTTGGAATGGGCCGGGGAGCCGGGCCGGGCGCTGGTCGCGCGAATGGTGGCCATGGCCAATCACGCCACCCGGCTCCTGTTGCAGGAGCACCAGGTCTCCGCTCCGCGCTTCGGCTGGAAAGTGTCGGCCTGGGCCAATCTCAACCTGGCCGGCGACTGGAACAAGATGCACTTCCATTCGGGCTCGACCTGGTCCGGGACCTATTATGTGAGCGGCGGCGACCCCGCGCCGGCGGACCGGCCCGGAGCCGGGAACCTCGCCTTTCTCGACCCGCTCCTCGCCGCGCAGATGAGCTTCTTCTCGAGCATCCTGCCGCAGTTCCACGAGGTGATGCCGAGGCCGGGGCTGATGGTGCTGTTCCCCTCCTATCTGCAGCACATCGTGCAGCCCTATGTCGGGCAGCGGCCCCGCATCTCCATCGCCTTCAATCTGAGCAAGGACCCCTATCCCTGACCGCCATGGCGAAGCATCGCGTGCAGGCCATGAGCTGCGTGGTATTTGCTTGCAACTTAGCTCTTGTTAACCTTGCTCTGTCAGGGTTACAAACGGTCCGGTAATTCCGGTCGGGAACAGGTTTTACGGACGATTCCGGTGGTTTTGGGCTGCGATCATGGCTGGACGGGCATCGGAGGCTGCGGCGACGCGGCTTCGGCCCGGCTGCGCCTGTTCGCCGTCGGCCGTGGGGGGCGTCCGATCCTTGGTGGCCTGCTTCGACTTATGCGCCCCTGAGCGCCTTTTGGCCGTTGCTGTCATGACGGCTGGGCGCGCAGGGGTCCAAAGCGCTTCCTTGCGCAAGGCATAGGTCAGCAACCAGGACATCAGGGATATCGAGCAATGACTGCCGTAGCCGACACCAACCGAGTCATCATCTTCGACACCACCTTGCGTGACGGCGAGCAGGCGCCGGGCGCGTCGATGAATCTCGACGAGAAGCTGAAGGTCGCCGCCGTGCTCGAGGAGATGGGCGTGGACGTGATCGAGGCCGGGTTCCCGATCGCGTCCGCCGGCGATTTCGAGGCCGTGCGCGAAGTCGCCAAGCTGGTGAAGAACTCCACCGTGGCCGGGCTTGCCCGCGCCGCGCGCAAGGACATCGACCGTGCGGCGGAGGCCTTGAAGGGCGCGGCGCGGCCGCGCATCCACACCTTCATCTCCACCAGCCCGCTGCACATGAAATACAAGCTGCAGATGACGCCGGACCAGGTCCATCAGGCGATCATCGACAGCGTCAGCTACGCCCGCAGCCTGGTCGAGGACGTCGAGTGGTCCTGCGAGGACGGCTCGCGCACCGAGCACGACTTCCTCTGCCGGTGCGTCGAGACCGCGATCAAGGCCGGCGCGCGCACGATCAACATCCCGGACACGGTCGGCTATGCGACGCCGGAGGAGTTCGGCGCGCTGATCGCCATGCTGTTCGACCGGGTGCCCAACATCGACAAGGCCATCATCTCGGCGCATTGCCACAATGACCTGGGCCTTGCGGTCGCGAACAGCCTGGCGGCGGTGGACAACGGCGCCAGGCAGGTCGAATGCACGATCAACGGCCTGGGCGAGCGCGCGGGCAATGCCGCCATGGAAGAGATCGTGATGGCGCTGAAGACGCGCCACGACCTGATGCCCTACACCACCGGCATCCGCACGCAATCCATCATGAAGGCCTCGCGCATGGTCTCGGCCATCACCGGCTTCCCGGTGCAGCCGAACAAGGCGATCGTCGGCGCCAACGCCTTCGCCCATGAATCGGGCATCCACCAGGACGGCATGCTGAAGCATGCCGGCACCTACGAGATCATGACCCCGGAGTCGGTCGGCCTGACCCGCTCGACCCTGGTCATGGGCAAGCATTCGGGCCGGCACGCCTTCAAGACCAAGCTGAAGGAGCTGGGCTTCGAGCTCGGCGACAATGCGCTGGAGGACGTCTTCAAGCGCTTCAAGGATCTCGCCGACAAGAAGAAGGAGATCTTCGACGAGGACATCGTCGCGCTGGTCGACGATGCCGTCGGCCAGGATCGCCAGCGCATCCGCTTCGTCTCCTTGCGCGTGGTCTGCGGCTCGGAAGGCCCGCAGAAGGCGGACCTGACGCTGGAGATCGACGGCGCGCGCAAGTCGGTCGACGCCACCGGCGATGGCCCGGTGGACGCCACCTTCAACGCGATCAAGAAGCTCGCCCCCCACGAGGCGAAGCTGCAGCTCTTCCAGGTGCATGCGGTCACGGCCGGGACCGACGCCCAGGCCGAAGTGACGGTGCGGCTGGAGGAGAACGGAAAAACGGTGAACGGGCAGGGCGCTGATACGGACACGCTGGTCGCCTCGGCGAAGGCGTATCTGCATGCGCTGAACAAGTTGTTGGTCAAACGGGAGAAAACGGCGCCGGCCGCGCTCACTGCCTAGAGGGGCGTGGCCCGAGCCGCCGCCGGTCCGGCGGACGGCACGCCCCTTAAGCACCTGCGCGAACGGCGCCCCGTCACAAGGCGAGGGTTCATGTTTGCAAGAATGCTGGGGATGCTGTCCGCCGACATGGCGATCGACCTTGGGACGGCCAACACCCTGGTCTATGTCAAAGGTCGCGGCATCGTCCTGAACGAGCCATCCGTGGTCGCCATCGCCGATGTGCGCGGCAAGAAGCAGGTGCTCGCGGTCGGCGACGAGGCCAAGATGATGCTCGGCCGCACGCCCGGCAATATCACCGCCATCCGCCCGCTCCGCGACGGCGTCATCGCCGATTTCGAGGTGGCGGAGGAGATGATCAAGCACTTCATCCGAAAGGTGCACAACCGTCGGAG
>JAREAF010000500.1 GCA_029240475.1 Rhodospirillales bacterium
TGTTCTATGCGCTGTGGCGCTTCGTGCAGGGCACGTTCGATCTGGACGACCACGGCGCCGGCGGCAAAGGCCTCGCCATTCGCGGGGCGCTGCTGGTCAGCGCCGTCCTGCATATCGCGCTGGCCCTGTTCGCGCTCTCCATCGCGATCGGCAGGCCGGCCTCGGGCGAAGAGGGGGAGGCCTCGCGCGACTGGACCGAATGGCTCCTCGCGCAGCCCCTCGGCCGCTGGCTCGTGGCCGCCATCGGCGTCGCGGTGATCGCGGCGGGGTTCGCGCATTTCGCCAAGGCCTGGCGCGAGGGCTATCGCCGCCACCTGCAGGCCGATGCCCGCACGATGCGGATCATCACGGTCGTCGCGCGGATCGGGCTGGCCGCGCGCGGCGTCGTGTTCTGTTTCATCGGCGCGTTCTTCGTGCTGGCGGCATGGCATTCGGACGCGTCCCAATCGGGCGGGCTCGGCAAGGCGCTCCTCACCTTGCAGGCGCAGCCTTACGGGCCATGGCTGCTCGCCCTCATCGCCGTGGGGCTGTTCGCCTTCGGCACCTACAGCGTGGTCCAGGGCATCTATCGCCGGATCGACAGCCCGCGCGTGATGCAGCGGCTGGGCGCGGCCTCCGCCTAGGCGCCGCGCCGCTCGCCGAGAAGCTTGCGCTCGACCGTCTCGAGATGCCGGCGCATGGTCTCGGCCGCGCGTTCGCGGTCGCGCTCGGCGATGGCGGCGACGATCTCCTCATGCTCGGCGAAGCTGTGATGGTCGGGCTCGGGCTTGACCTTGTTGACGCGCAGCCGGCCCCAGGCGACCGCGCGCCGCACCGCGCCGAGCGTGTCCAAGAGCGAGACCAGGAGCGCGTTCTGCGTGGCCTCGGCGATGGTGCGGTGCAGCCGGTTGTCCCAGCTTTCATACTGCCGCCAGGTCGCGGCCGCGCGGCTGCGGGTCATGCAGGCGCGCATCTCCGCGATCTGCGCGGGCGTGGCGTTGAGCGCCGCCATGCGCGCGACCTCGGGCTCGATCAACAGGCGCGTGCGCATCACCTCGGCGGGGTTGGTGCGCCGGACCATCGCGTCGATGTCGGACACGGTCGCGATAGGCCGCGTGCCGATGAAGGTGCCCTTGCCGACATGGCGCCAGATCTGCCCTTCGGACTCCAGCACCGCGAGCGCCTGCCGCAGCCCGGCGCGCGACACGCCGAGCGCGCGGCTCAGCTCGCGCTCGGGCGGAAGGCGGCTGTCCACCGTCAGCTGGCTGCCTTCGATATAGGCGCGCAGCCGCGCCACCGTCTCGATCCCTTCCCCTTCGGCCGCCCCGTCCATCGCTCCTCATCCACGACCAATCCGACGATTGGTCTAAAATTCATACGTGAGTTCAGCAACTATATCAATGGGTTAATTGACGGTGCGAGAACCCGATGCAATAACCAAAACGAGATTGGTCCCGGAGCGTTGGACTAGTCGAGAACCAGAACAAATCTGCGGGAGGATACGAGCATGCAAGGGCTGTTGAAGCGGGCATGGCGCTTGGGCGCCGTCGCCGCTGTGGCCATTTCGTTGGCCGCCCCGGTCGCGGCCGAGGCCGCGGAAGGCAAGATCCACGTCGCCCTCGGCGACGTGCCGTCGATCGAGACCCTGAACCTCCTCATCGCGATCGAGCGCGCGAAGGAGCGGGGCATCGACATCCAGGTCACGCCCTTCAAGTCCGAGGACGTCGCCGCTCAGGCGGTGGTCGGCGGGCAGGCCGATGTCGGCGTCGGCACGCCCTACGCCATGATCCAGAAGGTCAAGGCGCCGATCCGGCTCTTCTACCAGATGAGCAACCTGCGCTTCTTCCCGGTGGTCGACGCCGCCGCCTACAAGGACTGGAAGGACCTCGACGGGCAGGAGATCGTGGTGCATTCGCGCGGCTCGGGCACCGAGGCGATCATGCAGTTGATGGCCCAGCGCAACGGCATCAAGTACGGCTCGGTCAGCTACGTGCCGGGGTCGGAGGTGCGCGCCGGCGCGATGCTCCAGGGCAACATCAAGGCGACCGTGGTCGACGCCGCCAATCGCCGGCTCCTCGAGGAGAAGGCGCCCGGCAAGTTCGCCGTGCTGCCGATGGAAAATGTGGACGCCACCGACGAGGCGCTCTTCGCGAACACCGAATTCCTCGAGCGCGAGCAGGAAGCCGTCGCCGTGCTGGTCGAAGAGATCATGAAGACCTGGCGCGAGATCAACGGGAACCCGGCGGTCACCGCGGAGCTGCGCAAGAAGTACAATCTCCTCCCCGACCTGCCGGCCGAGGAAGAGGAGGAGATCGTCGCCTACTACACCGAGTCCGCGGAATCGAAGGCCTTCCCCGAGGATGGCGGCAACCCCGACGCGGTGAAGGCGGACTTCGAGTTCTACACCGTCTCCGGACAGCTCGAGGGCGATCCCGCCTCGCTCAAGGTCGAGGATTTCTGGACCTTCGACGTGGTCGAAGCGGCCCGTAAGAATCTGGGCCAGTGACCGAGCTTCGAGAGCAGGCTCCCGCACGCGCGGCGGTCGCGGACGGGGACGGCATCGCCGTCCCCGCCGCGGCCGGCGCGGAGCGGCGCAGCGACCATGTCTTCTGGTGGCGGCTCGCCTCGATCGCCATCGTCTGCGGCGCCTGGGAGATCGCCGGGCGCATCCCGATCAACTACGCCTTCCCGTCCTTCTCCGACACGGCTTTGGCGCTGGGACGGCTGATCCTCGACGGCAGCCTGCCCAAGGCTTATGCCTCGACCTTGCAGCCCCTGCTGCTCGGCATCGCCATCTCCGCCGGGCTCGGCATCGCGCTCGGCGTCATGATGGGCCTGAGGCGATCGCTGGAATGGATCGGCGCGCCGGTCTTCATCGTGCTGCAATCCGCGCCGGTCGCCGCGCTCATCCCGCTGATCACCTTCGTCTACGGCATCGGGCTCACCTCCAAGACCCTGGCTGTCATCGTGCTGGCGCTGCCCGTCATCGTGCTCAACAGCTACAAGGCGGTGCGCAACGTGAACCCCTCGCTCCTCGCCATGGCGCGGTCCTTTCTCGCCTCGCGCTGGCAGCAGGTCCTGCGCATCGTCCTGCCCGACGCCTCGCCGCTGATCTTCGCGGGGCTCCGGCTCGGCATCGCCGCCGGCTTCATCGGCGTGGTGCTGGCCGAGCTGCTCATCACCCCGACCGGCATCGGCGACCTCATCACCTATCACCGCTCCGTCGCGGACTATGCGGAGATGTACGCCGTGATCGTCTCCATCAT
>JAREAF010000059.1 GCA_029240475.1 Rhodospirillales bacterium
GCCGCGAAGAACGGATATCCGTCCAGGAATTCGACCACCCGGAACCGCTGCTCGCCCTGGCAGACCATGTGGTGGCCGCCATCGGGCGCGGTGACGTAGCGCAGGATATTCGCGACCGTGCCGACCCGGTGCAGGTCGATGGAAGAGGGCTCGGCCACGCTCTCGTCGCGCTGCATGAGGATGCCGATCTGCCGCTCGCGGCGGATCGCCTCCTGGGCGGCGGCGAGCGATTTGGGCCGGCCGACGCTGATGGGAAAGACCACGCCCGGGAACAGCACCAGCGTGCGGACCGGCAGGATGATCAGGGCGTCGGAGGGCAGCGACTGCACGGCCGCGGAGACGGACCCGGATGCCTGGTCGTCCGGCGCGAGTTGGATAGGACTCTGATCGGCCATTCCGCCCTCCCCTAGAGCTTGCGCAAGGTCACGAGAAGGCAGCCATGCACGGCATAGCGCCGCGCGGCTTCGTAATGCCCCGGCGGCAGCAAAAGGCGCCGCTCGAAACGGCCGAGCGGGATTTCCAACCGATGGAATACGGCGTCGCGCAGTTCCGAAGGCAGGGTCCGCTGGCCAATGACCAGGAGCGCGCCATTCTCGATCCGCGCCTCCACCTGATCGGGATCGACCCCGGGCAAAGCCACGAGGATCAGCAGCTCGCGCTCGGTCTCGACCATATCGGCCGGCGGCTCCCAGGTCGGAAGGCGCGCCTGCCCGGGGGCGGGCCGGAAGAACTGCCGGTGCAAGCGCTCGGCGCGCGCCAGCATTTCGCAGGCCTCCGCCCACATCCAGCCTTCACGGTCGCGTTCGGACATGCGGATTCCCTCAGCTCGGGAGCAGCACCGCCATATATGGGGGCCGGTCCCGGATCGACAAATACGCAGGCCGCCGGGCGAGCGTTGCGGAGGTGCGCCGGCCGCGCGCCCGCGCTATTCGGCCACCGCGCCGCTGGTCAGCCCGGCGATGAAGTGCCTTTGCATGAAGAAGAACAGCACGACCGGCGGGATCGCGGCGATAATGGCCGCCGCCGAGACCAGATGCCAGGAAGCCAGCCACATGCCGCGCAGGGACTGCAGGCCGGCGGTCACCGGCCTCACATCGTTCGATTGAACCAGGACGAGCGACCATAAATAGTTGTTCCAGACGAAGGTGAAGATGAGGACCGCGGCGGCCGCCAGCGCCGGCCGGACCAGCGGCAGCGCGATGGTCCAGAAGATCCGAAGCTCGCCCACCCCGTCCAGCCGCGCGGATTCGATCCGCGCATTCGGCACCCGGCGCACGAACCCATGCAGGAGCAGCGTGCAGAACCCGGTCTGGAACGCAGTGAGGAACTGGATCAGCGCGAAATGGCTGTCATAGACGCCGAGCGTGTCGACCACCCCGGAGATTGAGCCCGTGAGAGCGACGCCGCTGCGGAGGATGGGACTGGTCCTTGCCTGCATCCTCACCGCCGGCTGTGCCGCCGTTCCGGCCGAGGCCGTGCGGCTTGGCTGGTCACTCGTGTTCTCGGACGAATTCGAGCGGCCGGGCGCTCCGAACCCGGCGCTCTGGACGCCGGAGCTGGGCTATGTCCGCAACGAGGAGGCGCAGTACTACACCCCCCGTCGCGACAACATGCGCGTCGAGAACGGCGCGCTGGTGATCGAGGCGCGCAAGGAAAAGTATCAAGGGTTCGCCTTCACCTCGGCCAGCCTCACCACCATAGATCGGCAGCAGTTCCGCTACGGCCGCGTGGAGGTCCGGGCCAAGCTGCCGAAGGCGCGCGGCGCCTGGCCCGCCATCTGGCTGCTCGGGGGCGACATCATGGAGGTCGGCTGGCCGCAGTCGGGAGAGATCGACATCATGGAGCATGTCGGGCACGAGCCGGGCCGGATCTACGGCACGGTCCACACGCCCGCCTTCAACCACACGCTCGGCACATCCAAGGGCGGCAGCGTGACGGTTGCCGATGCGGGAGACGCGTTTCACGTCTATGCGGCGGAGTGGTCGGCCGAGCGGATCGACTTCTTCGTGGACGACCGGCGCTATTTCTCGTTCGAGAAGCAACGCGACGATCCGGCGGTCTGGCCCTTCGACAAGCCGTTCTATGTGATCTTGAACCTGGCCGTCGGGGGGAGCTGGGGCGGTGAGCGCGGGATCGACGCGGCCGCCTTCCCGCAGCGCTTCGTCATCGATTATGTGCGGGTTTACCGGGACGCCCGCACGGCCCACCGATGATGCATGATCGTGCTGCCGTAATTCCCGTTCCGCAGGACGGGACGGTTATCCAAGAGCCCCTGCTGCACGTCGATGGAGGCCGCGCCCGCGATGTGGTCCTGCACCTCGCCGTCGAGCGAGACCGTCGCATCGATGCGATAGCGGCCCGGCACCAGCAGCAGTTCGGGAATCTCGCAGGAGAAGGCCGGGCCCGAATCGGCCGGCAGCTCTGAATCCGCCGATCCGTGCTCGGACGAATCGAAATAGGTCACGGGCTGCCCCGACTGGTCGTAGATGTCGAAGGAACAGCTCAGGCCGGGCGCCGCGCGATCGACCCACAGGAGCACGCGTGTCGGCCGTCCGGTTGCCAATGCGCGGCCGTCGTTCCCTTCCTCGTCACGAATGTCGATGCGCGTCAGGCGGATAGCGCCCTTGCCGCTGCGCTGAGCGACAGTGCTGAGATCGAAACCGATGTTGCCGCCGATCCTCTCCAGATACGCGCCCACGACGGAAGCCGTCGGACCTTCCGCCGTCAGGTGTCCGCCCTCGATCAGGATCGCCTGGGTGCAGAGCTTCTGCACCACCGCCATGTTGTGGCTGACGAACAGCACCGTGCGGCCGTCGCTCACGACCTCGGCCATCTTGCCCACGCATTTGTTCTGGAAGCCGATATCGCCCACCGCGAGGACCTCGTCGGCGATCAGGATATCGGCGCGGAGATGCACCGCGACGGCGAAGGCAAGCCGCACATACATTCCGCTCGAGTAGTGCTTGACCGCAGTGTCGATGAACGGGCCGACTTCGGCGAAGGCGACGATCTCCTCGAAGCGCGAAGCGATCTCCGCACGCCCCATGCCGAGCAGCGCGCCGCTGAGGAACACATTGTCCCGGCCGCTGAGATCGGGGTGAAATCCGGTCCCGACCTCCAAGAGCGCGCCCACCCGCCCCCGCACCTCGGCGCGGCCTTCGGTCGGCTCGGTGATCCGGGACAAGATCTTCAGCAGCGTGCTCTTGCCGGCGCCGTTCGGTCCGATGATGCCGAACGCGGCTCCCTCCGGGACGGCGAAGGTGAGGTCGCGCAGCGCCCAGAAGGTTTCCCATCCGCCGAAGATGCGACGGTCGGTTCGCCTGCGCCGGAAGCGCTTGCCGAGCCCATGCACCGCGAGGGCGTGATGTCCCATAGGATCTAGCTCCTTCGTGGCGGCGGGATTCATTCGCGCGCGAATCGAGGGCCTCGGCCGGACGCGCGGGCTTGCCCCTCCCGGATTAACCTCGACACGTCCCTTGCCCACAGGCGGAAAACGCCCTTCTCTGCCATGGCGCGGCCCGGGGGGCTAGAAGCGAGAAGGGGGTCCGTCCTCGGCCTATGCGGGTTACCGCGCTCGTCATGACCTACAATCACCGGCCATTCATCGCGGCGGCGCTTGAGAGCGCGCTGGCGCAGCGGACGCGCTTCGCCTACGAGCTCCTCGTCAGCGAGGATTGCTCGACCGACGGCACGCGCGAGATCGTGCTCGACTATGCGCGCCGGCATCCCGACCGCATCCGACTGATCCTTTCGGAGCGAAATCTGCGCAGCAACGCGGTGGTGGCGCGCGGCATAGCGGCCGCCCGGGGAGAATTCATCGCGCTGCTCGATGGCGACGATGCCTGGACCTCTTCGGACAAGCTGCAGAAGCAGGTCGATTTCCTCGACGCCCATCCGCAATGCGCTCTTTGCTTTCACAATGCCAAGGTCGTGCACGAGGATGGCAGCCGCGAGCCTTGGCTGTGGACCCCGCCCGGCCAAAAGCCGGTCTCGACCATCGAGGACATCTGGCGCGGCAACCTGTTCGCGACCGCCTCGGGGATGCTGCGTCGCTCCGCCCTCGCCGATATCCCGCCCTGGTATGACGCGCTGTTCCCGATCACGGACTGGCCGCTCTACATTCTGGCGGCCCAGCACGGCGACATCGGCTACATCGACGAGGTCATGTCGGTTTACCGCTACCATCCGGGCGGTCTCTACTCCTCCACGAGCGAGTGGGAGAAGCTGGAGGCGACGGCGCGATTCTACCGGGTAATGGACGCCAACACGGGGCGCCGATACCATCGCACCATCCAGTCGGCTCATTCGACCTATTTCTTCGAATGGGCCGAGGAGTACTTGAAACGACGGGATGTTCTCCGCGCGCAGCGTTGCCTGTGGCGGAGCCTGTCGGGGGGCGGTATTGGGGAGGGGGTCTCGTGGCGCGCATTCGCTCGGCTGAGCGCGCGGATCGCCCTTGCGCCGCTGCGCCGGCGGCTGCGGCAGGCCTCCGCCTGACCGCGCATCCGCACCGCCCGGCCATCGCGCCGCTTCGCAACCATGCCGACCGGCCGCTCTGGTCCGTCATGATCCCGGCCTACAACGCCGGCGGGACCTTGCCGGAAACGCTGGCCAGCGTGCTCGCGCAAGATCCCGGCCTGGCGGCGATGCAGATCGAAGTGGTCGACGACTGCTCCCCCGGGGAGGATCCCGCGCCGCTCGTGGCCAGCCTGGGCAAGGGGCGGATCGGATACACCCGCCAGCCGCGCAACCTTGGGGTGGCCGGGAACCTGACCGACTGCATCCGCAGGGCTCGGGGGCAGCTGGTCCATCTGCTGCATGCGGACGATCTCGTGGCCCCCGGCTTCTATGCCCGCATGCAGTCCGCGTTCGCAGCCGAGCCCTTCATCGGCGCGGCCTTCTGCCGACACCGGTTCATCGATGCGGACGGGCGCGTCCTATCCATCTCGCCATTGGAGCGGCCCAGCTCGGGCCTGCTCGAAAACGCGGCCGAGCGGCTCGCGACGGAGCAGCGGATCATGACCCCGTCGATGGTGGTGCGCCGCTCGGTCTACGAAGCGCTCGGCGGCTTCGACCAGCGGCTGGTCTGCGCCGAGGATTGGGAAATGTGGGTGCGCATCGCCGCCCGCTATCCGATCTGGTACGAGACGGAGGCGCTCACCTCCTACCGCATGCACGAGGCGTCGAACACCGGCCGGCATCTGCGCAGCGCCGAGGACATCCGCTATGCAGGCCTGGCCATCGATCTGTTCGCCGACCATTTGCCACCCGAGATCGCCGCGCGCGCCGTTCGGCAGGCCAAGGAGACCTATGCCCGGGCGGCGCTGAGGAGCGCCGACGCTCTGCTCGGCCGGGGCGACCTGGCGGGGGCCGCCGCCCAAACCCGCGAAGCGCTGCGGCTGAGCCGATCCTGGCCGGTGATCGCCGCAGCCGTCCGCATGGCCGGCCGCCGCTGCGCCCGGACGGGCATGCGAGAGGGCCGCCGCTGATGGGCGCGAGCTCAGTCACGGTCGGCATTTCCGGCTGCGGAGCCGTGGCGGCGCTTTATCACGCGCCAGCGCTGAAGCTGCTCGAAGCGGAGCGCACGCTTCGCGTGATCGGCCTGTTCGATCCCGATCCGCGCGAGCTGGCCGCGGTCGGCGCCCGGTTCCCCTCCGCCGCACGGCACGCAAGCTTCGATGCGCTTCTCGCGGACAAGCCGGACCTTGTCATCGTCGCTTCGCCGCCTGCCCATCACGCCGAGCAATCCGCGGCCGCCTTGCGCGCGGGCTGCGCGGTGCTGTGCGAGAAACCGCTGGCCACGCGGCTGGGCGAAGCGCGCGCACTCGTCGAGCTGGCCAGTGAGAGGGGGCGCGTCCTGGCCGTAGGCATGATCCGGCGCTACCTGCCCGCGACCCGATTCGTCGCCGAGGCGCTGCGCGCCGGCACGATCGGAACGCCCCGGCGCTTCAGCGCCTTCGAGGGCGGGCCGTTCGACTGGCCCGTGCGGTCACCCGTCTACTTCACGCGCGCCGCCTCCGGAGGCGGCGTGCTCATGGATATCGGCATCCACGCCCTCGACCTTCTGGGCTGGTGGTTCGGCCCCTGCACCGCCCTTTCTTACGAGGACGACGCCATGGGCGGGGTGGAGGCGGACTGCCGTGTGCGTCTGTCCTACGGCGAGGTCGAAGGAGAGTTGCGCCTCAGCCGGAGCTGGCGGCGGCCGAACCGGTACGAGATCCTCGGCACGGCCGGCCGCCTCGCCTGGCCGGTGGACGATCCCGAGCGCATGGAAATCCAGGTCGGCAATTCGTCCTGTCGTCTCGACGGCGTGCTGCGCGATGGCGCGCGCCCGGCCGCCAACTTCCACCAGAGCATGGTGGAGCAGATCCGCGCGGTGTGCCTGGCCGTTTCGGGCGAGCCGACCGAATTCGTCTCCGGCGCCGACGCGTTGGGAGCGCTGGAGCTGGTCGAGCGCTGCTACTGCGAGCGGCGGCCGATGCGAATGGGCTGGCTCGGAGCGGAGGAGCTCCGGGCCGCCGAGCGCCTTGCGGACGCGGGCCTGTGATGCGGGTTGCCGTGATTGGAGCGAGCGGGTTCATCGGCAGCCGCGTCGTGGAGCGGCTGCACCTTGCCGGCGATGCGGAGGTGCGTGCGGTCGTCCGCGCGACCGCCCGCCTCGCCGGCCCGGCCCGCTTCGCCTTGCAGGCCAGGGTTGCCGACGCGCTCGACCGCAGGGCGCTCGCCGAGGCCATGGCGGGCTGCGATGGCGCCGTCCATACGGTTGCCGGCGACCGCCGCACCATCCTTCGATCGGTGGAGGCGGCGTACCGCGCAGCGGAGGACGCCGGGCTGAAGCGCCTGGTCTATCTCAGCTCCGCCTCCGTCCACGGCCAGGCGCCGGCGCCTGGGACGGACGAGCGCTCGCCCCTGAGCCGGCGGCAGCCGATCGCCTACAACCGATCCAAGATCGAAGCGGAGCGGCTGCTGCAACGGCTGCGCCGCTCCGGCCGGGTCGAGCTGGTGATCTTGCGCCCCGGCATCGTCTATGGCCCGCGATCCTACTGGACCGGTGGGCTAGCGGACGAGCTGCTGTCCGGAGACGCGTGCCTGGTCGACGGCGGGACCGGAATCTGCAACGCGCTTTATGTGGACAATCTCGTTCATGCGATCCAGCTCGCGCTGACCGCCCCCGGAATCGACGGGGAAGCCTTCCTCCTGGGCGAGGAGGAGACCGTCACCTGGCGTGACCTCTACCGGCCCGTGGTCGAAGCGCTCGGAATGTCCATGGACCAAGTCCCCGCGGTCCCTTTCCCGGCGAGGTGGAACTGGAAGGGTCCGGTCCGCGGAGCGCTGCGGCTCCTGCCCGGTCCGGCACGAGCCGGGTTGCACGCAGCCCATGCCGCGGTGCGCCGGCCCGCGCACTCGCCGTTCGAGCGGTCGGCTCTGCCGAAGCCTGCGCCGACGCTGGAGAAGGCGCTGCTCCATCGCTGCCGCACGAAGCTGCCCTGGAGGAAAGCCCGCGAGCGGTTCGGCTATGAGCCCGTCGTGAGTTTCGAGGAAGGCTGCCGCCGCTCCGTCGCCTGGCTCGCCTTCGCCGGTTATCCGGTGGCCAGCCTACCCTGACCCATGTCGCCCGCCCCGCTCGTCTCGATCGTCATCCCGACCCACAACCACGCACGGTTCCTCGGCGAAGCGATCGAGAGCGCGCTGGCGCAAGGAAGCGTTGCGGCGGAGATAATCGTCGTCGATGACGGCTCGGCCGATGATCCCGCCGCCGTGGTTAGCCGCTATCCCGGAGTGCGACTGATCCGGCAGAAGAATGCCGGCTTGGCGGCGGCGCGAAACACCGGGTGGCGGGCCGCCTCAGGCGCGTTCGTCGTCTTCCTCGATGCCGACGACCGGCTCCTTCCGGGGGCTCTTGAAGCCAATCTCCGGCTACACTCGGCAAATCCGGGCTGCGCCTTCGTCTATGGCCGTTATCGGTTGATCAGTGCGGACGGGACCGTGCGCAAGGAGCCGCTCTTGGTGCCGATCGGCGCGGATCCCTTCGCGAGTTTCCTGCGCGGGAACGCGGTCGGCATGCACGGAACCGTCATGTACCGCCGCGGCTGCCTGGAGGCATCGGGCGGCTTCGATCCCGCCCTGCTCGCCTGCGAGGACTACGACCTCTATCTCAGAATCTCGAGGACACACAAGGTCGCCTGCGGTCCCGAGTTCATCGCGGACTATCGGATGCATGGCCGGAACATGTCGCGAAGGTACCCATTCATGCTCGACTGGGCCCTGGCGGCCCTGCGTCGGCAGAGGCGCGCGGCGCGGGGCAATCCTGACTACCGGCAGGCCTACCGCGACGGCATCAGGACCTGGAAGCAGTATTATGCGGAGCAGCAGCTCGGACGAGCATGGACCGAGCCCACGAAGCGTTCGATTCGGGATGCGCTGCTCATCGGCCGAAGGGCGCCGCTGTTGGTGGCGGGAATGTCCTATCGCGCTCTCAAGCGGCGCCTGCGCAGACGGCGCTGAACGAAGCTAGTGCGGCTCCTGGTCGGTCAGCTCCGGCGCGAGCGCGCGGCGGACGAGATCGTGGAAATAGGCGACGCCGTTCTCGTGGCGCGGGCTCAACGGGCCGGTCTCATAGTAACCGCCTTCGAGATTCCGCTGGACGGCGCGGCACATGTCGAAATCCTCCTCAACCACCTCGCGAGTCCATTGCATCTTGCGCCGCCGGTCCTCGGGGTCGGCCTTCGGATCGGGCAGAAAGAAGAAGTCGATCTCCAGCGCCATCTGCGAAGGCCCATGCGGAACGATCCGCGTGATGTTGAGGCCGTCGCCATAGATGCCGATCGTGATGTTGGGCCAGCGCCAGAGCCACAGCCCGTCATAGGTCGCGCCCGTGCGGGTCGGCGCGCGATGGATGCAGACCCGGTCGCCCGGCGTCACCGTATAGGCCTTGGCTTCGGTCTCGCGGTTCAGGCCGGGATGGAGATAGGGGATGTGGTACCCCTCCATGTAATTGTCGACATAGTTCTTCCAGTTGAAATCGAGCTGGTAGAGGGTGCGGTCCTGCCACTCGAAGCGTTCGAGCGGAAAGCGTTCGGCCACGCGCACCAGGTCGCCCAAACCCTCCTCGACGGTCGAAGGGTTGCGGTCGTGGGTCACGAAGACGAGCCCGCGCCATTCCGCCACGCGGACCGGCACCAGCCCGAGCTTCGACTTGTCCAGCTCCGGCGCCTCGCCGAACTCCGGCAGCGCCTTCAGCCGCCCTTCGGCGTCGTAGAGCCAGCCGTGATAGGGGCAGCGCAGCACGTCGCAGTGCCCCGCCCCCTCGGGCACCAGCCGGGCCGCGCGGTGCCGGCAGACATTGAGGAAGGCGCGCAGAGCGCCCTCTCGGTTGCGAATGACGAACACGGGCCGACCGGCGATGTCGCGGGCCAGCGTGTCGCCCGGATTGGGAATCTGCGCGGCAAAGCCGATCAGCATCCATTCGCGGGCGAAGATCCGTTCCTGCTCCAGCCGATGGATCTCGGGATCGGCGTACCAGCGCGCCGGGATGCTCCAGCGCAGCCGGTTCGGCTTTGCCATGCTCGCCTCGCTCATGCCACCCACTCCGAGACCGGCGCCGCCGCCTCGTGCAGCGGCTGAGTCACGATGTCCACCAACGCCGGGCCGCCGCTCGAGACGGCTCGCTTCAAGGCGGCGCCCAGCTCGTCCGGCGCCTCGACCCGCCAGCTTTCGATCCCGTAGGCGCGCGCCACGGCGGCGTGATCGGTCTGGCTGAAATCGACGGAATAATAGCGCGCCCCAAAGCCGGCGCGCTGGCCCGCCTTGATCCAGCCATAGCTCCGGTTGGACAGGACGAGCATGGTGATGGGCGCGCCCAGGCGTGCAACGGTCTCCAGCTCGCCCGCGGTGAAGCCGAAGCTGCCATCGCCCATGATCGCCAGGACCGGCGCGCCCGGACGCCCGATCGCCGCCCCCAAGGCCGCCGACATCGAGTAGCCGAGCGCGCCATGCGCCCGGTTCGACAGGAAGTGCCGCCCCGGCTTGCGGAACTCGTAATAGGCCGAGACATAGGGGCAGGGCGTGCCCGGATCGCAGACCAGGACCGCTTCGGGCGGCAGCAGCGCCTGCAGCTCGGCGACGATCCGCTCGGGGCGGATCGGCGGGGACTTGCCGTAGCTCAATCCTCGGAACCGCGCGAACTTCTCGCGCTTGGCGCGGGCGACGCGATCCGCGCCGTCCCAGCGCGCCGCGGGACGATCGTTCGGGAGCGCATCGACCAGCGCG
>JAREAF010000060.1 GCA_029240475.1 Rhodospirillales bacterium
CTTCTGACTTCTGACCTCTGACCTCTGAGAGAAATTCCTCCGTCGTGCGTTGGCGGCAATAGCCCTTGATCGAACGCAGCGCAAACTCGTGCCGCTCTTGGCTGTAGGTCGTGCAGGCGTCGGTGATCACCGTCACCAGATAGCCGAGGTCGCAGGCATCGCGCACCGCCGACTCGATGCATTGGTCGGTCACCACGCCGCTCACCACCAGATAGCGCGTGCCGAGATTGCGCAGGATGTAGTCGATGTTGGTCGAGATGAACACGCTGGAGGAGGTCTTGGGAATCCAGATCTCGTCCTCGGCCGGCCTCAGCGCGTCGATCACCTTGCCGTCCCAGGAGCCCTTGGGCACGTTGAAGCCGGTGATCTTGTAATCGAGGCTGCGGTCGCGCCCGTCCTTGGTCAGGCTCTCGATCGTGGTGTACATGACCTCGATCCCGGCCTTGCGGCAGCCGGCCTGCAGCCGCTGCATGTTCGGGATGACCCGGCTCTCCAGGTCGCGGAAATAGAACCCGACCTTTTCCTCGAACTCGGTTGGGGCGAGATGCTTGAACTCGCTGCCCTCGCGATGGGCGCAGAAATTCTGTGTGTCGATGAAGAGCAGCGCCGTCTCGCGCGGGACGACGGGGACGTCGCGGCTGAGGGTCTGGGTCATGGGGTGGCCTCCATCCTGGTCTGGGCGCGGAGCGTCTGATAGGCGCGCGGCAGGAGACGCGCCAAGCGCGCGGCCCAGGCCTCCTGCCCGCCTTCCTCGGCGATCAGGTCCTGGCGGATCTCCAGCTCGACATGCGGGATGCCGCGCCGCTCGCCATGCACGGGGATGCCGTAATCGCTCTCGTCGCTGATGAAATAGGGCTCGTTGTCGCCGACCACGAGATCGCCTTCGGCCTTGAGCAGGTCCCGCAGGATATGGGCGAAGCTCGGGTCGCGATTGTAGAGCACGCCGATATGCCAGGGCCGCGCCACGCCCTTGTAGACGGGCGTGAAGCTGTGCATGGCGATCAGCACCGTCGGCCGCCCGGCGGCGCGCCGCGTCTCGAGCTCGGCGACGATGCGGCGATGATAGGGCTCGAAGATCTCGGCGATCCGCATCTGCCGCTGCGCCGGGCCCGGATCGCGGTTGCCCGGAATTTCCGTGAGCTCGCTCAAGACGCAGATGGAGCTCGCCACCTCGGGCGAGCGGTTGCAGTCGATCGCCAGCCGCGAATAGGTCTGCAGGATGAGGAAGGCGTCGAGCTGATCCGCAAGCCGGCGCGAGGTGCCGGCGATGCCGATGTCCCAGGCGATGTGGCGCAGGAGCTCGGCCCCGCTCACCCCGAGATCGCCCAGCCGCCGGGGCAGAAGCCTGCCCGCATGGTCGGCGGTCAGGAAGAAGGGCGAGGTCCCGTCCGCATGCTCGACCGTGAAAGGCGGCGGCTCGTCGGCGTCGAGCAGCGTGAGGCGCGCCTCGTCCATGTGCACATCCTGATCAGCGGCAGTCGCGAGCAGCTGGATTGATCGCGCAGCGGCGCCGCGCCTGTCAATTCTCCGGTAGCTGCCCTAGTGTTGAGACAAGCATGCGAGGTGAGCATGACCGATAGAGGCGCCGCTAAAGGCCTGACGCGCGACCGGCCGATCGAGCCGCAGCGGACGGCGCTGCTGCTGGTCGACGTCCAGAACTGGGTGGTCAACGACCGGCAGGCCTCGATCCGGCCGGAGTTCGACGCCGCTGTCCGCGCGATGGTGCTGCCGAATATGGTCAAGCTGGTCGAGGCCTGCCGCCGCGCGAGGGTGGAGGTGCTCTTTACCGTCATGGAGAACCTGACCCGCGACGGCCGCGACCGCAGCCTCGACTACAAGCTCTCCGGCATCTCCATCGAGAAGGGCTCCTGGGACGCCAAGGTCCTGGAGCTCGTGGCCCCAGACGAGGACGAGATCGTGCTCCCGAAGACCTCCTCCTCCGTCTTCAACTCCACCAATATCGATTACCTGCTGCGCAATCTCGGCGTGGAGGAGCTGGTGGTGGTCGGCTTCCTCACCGATCAGTGCATCGACCACACGATCAAGGACGCCGCCGACCGCGGCTATTACGTCACCTGCATCCGCGATGCCTGCATGGCGAACACCCATGCGCGGCACGAGGCGGCGCTCGCCTGCTTCGCGGGTTATTGCCGGATGACGACGACCGAGCACTTCCTGAAGCTGCTCGCCGCCGCGCGTCAGTAGAGCTGCGCGTAGCGTTCGCACTGCTCGGCCGGGCTCAGCTTCTCGACCACCGCGATCTCCGAGCGCTTGTGCTTCAGATAGGCGTCGAGCAGAGTCTCGCCGAACCAGCCCTTGGCCTCAGCGGTCGCTTCGAGCAGCTCCAGCGCTTGCTCCAGCGAGCGCGGGAGCGGCTTGGCGGACCGCTCCGCCTCCTCAGGGGAGGGCAGCCTCATGGCCTTCTCGATGCCCTCGCACCCGGCCTGCACGACCGCGCCGAGCGCGAGATAGGGGCTCGCGGCCGCATCGGCGGGCCGGTACTCGATATTGAACTGCCGCGCCGGATCGCTGCCCGGTCCTGCGAAGGTCGGGCAGATCCTGAGGCTCGCGGCCCGGTCCTGCACCCCGACATTGGCGATGGTTGGCGCCCATCGGTTCGGGGTCATGCGGATATAAGAGATGGTGCTGGGCGCGGTCACCGCGCAGAGCGCGGGCATGTGATGGAGGATGCCGGCCGTGAACTGCTCGGCGACGGCCGAGAGCCGGTAGGGCCGCTCCGGATCGAAGGTGACCGGACGACCCTCTCGGTCCCTGAGGCTCACATGGATGTGGACGCCGTTGCCCACGCCGTCCGGGTCGAGGATCGGCGAGAAGGTGGCGCGGTGGCCGAATCGGTGCGCCGTCGCCCGCGCCAGCTCGCGGATGAAGATCGCCTGGTCGGCGGCCGCCAGGCCCAGCGCCGGCGCGCAGGTCACCTCATATTGCCGCACGCCGAATTCCGCGAGGAAGGTCTCCGGCTCGAGCCCCGCCTGCCGCAGCGCCGCGACATAGGCCTCGCCGAAGGAGCCCTGTCGGCGGAAGGCGTCGATCCAATAGCGATTGCCGCCCTGCGCCTCGACGCCGGTATAGACGAATTCCTGCTCGAAGCCGGCCAAGAGTCGGAGCCCTCCCAGCTTCTCCAGGCGCGCCAGCGCGAGGCGCAGGAACTCGCGCGGGCAGCAGGACCATGGGCTGCCGTCCGCCTCGCGGATGTCGGCGAGCACCAGATGCTCGATCGGCCCGCCATCCTCGTAGTCGATCCGGATTTCGGCGGAATGGTCGGGCACCATCATGACGTCGCCGAGCGCGCCGAACGGCGTCTGCCCGATGATGCCGAAGGCGTTGATCATCACGTTGGTGGGCGTCCAGCCGACGCCGCGATGCGGCCGGTCGGCCAGCTCGGTGGCCGGGACGCCCTTGCCGCGCACCTGGCCGCAGACATCGCAGGTGCCGATGAAAGCCAGCTCTTCGCGTATCAAACCCTGCCTCTCGTTCGCCAAGAGGGCGGCGGCGGAAGAGCGGAGCCCCCGCCGCCGCCGCTCCGTCACGGCTTGCGATTGCCGATCAGATCGAACTTGCCGTCCTTGACGGCGATCAGCGTCACCTCCTTGTCCGGGGCGCGCTTGGGATCGGAGAAGTTCGCGTTCCCGGTCACGCCCGCGAAGTTGGTGATGGTGAAGATCGCGTCATTGATGGCTTTGGGCGTCAGCTCGGAAGCCTTGTTCATGGCTTCGGCCATCAGATAGACCGAATCATAGCCGAGGCCCGCGAAGGCGTTCTCGGGCGGGTGGCCGTACTCGGCCTTGTAGGCCTCGATGAACTTGTCGGCGCCGCTGTTCGGGGTCAAGGCCATGTGCGTGGTGAAATAGACGTCAGCCGTGTTCTTGGCGCCGGCGTTCTTCACCAGGTCCGGATTGTCGAAGGCGTCCCCGCCGATGATCGGGATGGTGATGCCCGCCTCGCGCGCCTGCCGCACGAAGGTGGCGTCGTCGCCCGGATTCATGGCGGCATAGATCACGTCCGGCTGCGGGTTGAGGCTGCGGATCTTCGTCACATGGGCCGAATAGTCCGTGTCGCCCGTGTGATAGCTGCTCTCGTCGACGATCTTGCCGTCCTTCTCCTCGAAGCGCTGCTTGAAGAACATGGCGATGGCGCGCGTGTAGTCGGAATCCGCATCGCGCAAGAGGAAGGCGGTCTTCGCCTTCAGGTCGTTCAGCGCGAAGTCCGCCGCGACGAAAGCCTGGTAGTCGTCGCCGAACGGCATCATGTGCGCGAACTCGCCGATCTGCTCGGGCAGGTTCGGCACCGTGCCGCCGGTGTCGAGATAGGGAATGCCCGCATCCTGCGCGATCGGCGCCGACGCCAGATAGAAGCCGGAATCGGCGACGCCGATGATGGCGATCACCTGATCCTCATGCACCAGCCGCTGCGCCGCATTGGCGATGTCGGCCAGCGTGCTCTTGCCGTCGTAATGGATCAGCTCGATCGGCCGGCCCTTGATCCCGCCCTGGGCGTTGATCTCCTTCACCGCGAGCCGCGCGGCCTTCAAGGCCGGATCCTCGATCACCGCGTAGGAGCCGGTCACGCTGTAGATGGCCCCGAGCTTGATCGGCTCCTGCGCCGCCGCAGGAATCGCCATCCCCGCAAGGGCGATGGCGGCCGCGGCCGCAAATCTGCCAAGCACTTTGGACATGTCGCCTCTCCTTGGTTCTGCGTTTGTTGGCTATTTCGCTTCCACCTCACTGCCGGAAGTCTTCACACTCGTCCGTATCGCCGGACCTCGCGTCCGCGTCACCAGGTTGCGCATCGTCAGCTCCTTCGATCCGGCGATACCCTCGGGCCGGATCAGCATGACGATGATGAGGATGAGCGCGGTCACGATCTGGGTCAGCCCGTGCAAGGCGGGGAGCTCGAAGCCGAAGAAGCTGCCGCCCCGCTCGAACGGGATGATGAATTGCGGAAGGATGGTCATGATGAGGGCGCCGATCACGCTGCCGGTGATGCTGCCCATGCCGCCCAGGATCATCATGGCGACGCCGATGAAGACGGCGTTGAAGGAGAACTGGCCGGGCGTGAGGATGCGCAACAGGTGCCCGAGCAGCCCGCCGGCGATGCCCGCGAAGAAGGCGCTGATGGTGAAGGCGATCAGCCGCGTGCGGGCGACATTGACCCCGCTCATCTGCGCGGCGACGGTGTCGTCGCGCACCGCGCGCAGCGCGCGGCCGAAGCGCGAATGCACCAGACGATAGACCACATACATCGTCAGCACGACGAAGCCATAGATCCACCAGAGATTGGCGTAGTTCGGGATGCCGGAGAGCCCGAGCGCTCCGCGCGTGTAATCGACGAGGTTGACGATGCTCACCTGCACGATGACCGTGAGCCCCAGCGTCGCCACGGCGAGGTAGTGGCCGCGCAGCCGCAGGACCGGCCAGCCGACCAGGACCGCCGCGATCGAAGCCGCGAGCCCGCCCAGGATGAGGGCCGGCAGGAACGGCACCGCGATCTGCAACAGCCACTCGGGATAGGCGGGGATGCGGAAGGCCTTCATGGCCACCGGATAGGTCAGCACCGCGGCGGTGTAGCCGCCGATCGCCGCGAAGGCGGGGTGCCCCAGCGAGAACATGCCGCCATAGCCGGCGGCGAGGTTCAGGCTCACGGTGAGCATGATGTTGATGCCGAGCAGCCCCAGCACTTGAAGGTAGAAGGCGTTGAGCTGGCTCTGCGCCAGCCACAGGGCGGCGATCAGCAGGAGAAGCGCGATCGGGATCGTCGCCTTGCGCACCCGGATCACGGCGTCACGCCTTCACGAACTCGGCGCGGCCGAACAGCCCGCTCGGGCGGATCAGCAGCACCAGGATCAGCACGAGGAACACGTAGGCGTCGCGGAACTGCGCCAGCTGGTCGGGCAGGTAGCCGACCAGGAACACCTCCAGGAGGCCGAGGATGATCCCGCCCACCACCGCGCCGGGGAAGGAGCCGATCCCGCCGATCACCGCGGCGACGAAGGCCTTCACGCCCGGCAGGAAGCCGCTATAGGGCGTGAGGTGGCCGTATTTGTAGCCGATGAAGACGCCGGCCACGCCCGCCAGCGCCGAGCCGACCAGGAAGCAGATGAAGACCATGCGCTGCACGCGGATGCCCATCATGCGCGCGGCGTTGAGGTCCTGCGAGAGCGCGCGGATGGCCAGGCCCGGCCGCGTGTTCTGCAGGAAGTAGTGCGTGCCGATCACGAAGGCCAGGGCCAGCGCCACGATCAGGAGGTCGACATTGCGCAGGAACACGCCGCCGATCTGGAAGGGCGCGTCGAGGAAGGCCTCCGGGTCCGGCCGCTTGGGCTGCGGGGAGGTCAGCATCAGCACGAGATTCTGCAACAGGAGCGAGACGCCGAGCGAGGCGACCAGCAAGGTCACGTCGCGCGAGCGGATCAGCGGCCGATAGACCGTCCATTGGATCAGCCCTCCGACCGCGGTGGCGGCGGCGATCCCGGCCAGCAGCACGATCGGGAAGGGCGCGCCCATCCAGGAGACCGGCAGGGCGATGAAGACGCCGACCATCAGCACGTCGCCATGGGCGAAATTGATCATGCGCAACAGGCCATACACCATGCTGAGGCCGATCGCGATCAGCCCGTAAAGAAAGCCGAGCACCAGGCCGTTCGCCAATTGCTGCAGGAATACGGCAGATCCGGACATTCCCGCTCCTAGCCGAGATAGGCTTCGACGAAGTCCTGCCGGCCCCTGAGCTCGGCGGCGCTGCCGGCGAGCGTCACCCGGCCGGTCTCCAGCACATAGCCCTGCGTGGCGATCTCCAGCGCCATGGAGGCGTTCTGCTCGACCAGCACGATGCTGGTGCCGGTGCGGCTGATCCGGAGGATGGTCTCGAAGATCAGCTCCACGAGGTTGGGCGCGAGCCCCAGCGACGGCTCGTCGAGCAGCAGGACGGATGGGTTCGCCATCAGCGCGCGGCCGATCGCGACCATCTGCTGCTCGCCGCCGGAGAGCGTGGCCGCCCTTTGGCCGCGCCGCTCGGCCACGCGCGGGAACAGCGCGAAGACGCGGTCCATCGCCTCCGCCATGGCGGCGCGGTCGGTGTTCTTGTAAGCGCCCAGCCGCAGATTCTCCTGCACCGTCATGTCCGGGAAGAGGCGCCGCCCCTCGGGGCATAGAACGATTCCGGCCGCCACCCGCTCCTCGCAGCTGCGGCGGGTGACCGGCTCGCCGCGATAGAGGATCGAGCCGCCCTGGGCTGGCACCACGCCGGCAATGGCGCTGAGCAGCGTGGTCTTGCCCGCGCCGTTCGCGCCGACGATGGTCGTGATCTCGCCCTCGCCCGCTTCCAGCGACACGCCATGGAGCGCGGGCACGACCCCATAGCGGACCTCCAGGTCGCGTACGGAAACGACCGGCGGCTGCGGCTCGGCGGCGGCTCCAGCGCCGGCGCCCTCCAGCCGGCCGGTCCCGAGATAGGCTTTGATCACGCTCTCATTGGCGCGGACATCCTCAGGCGCGCCTTCGGCCAGGAACCGGCCGAAATCTATGACCGTGATGCGCGAGCAGAGGCTGCTCACGAAATGCATGTCGTGCTCGACCAGGAGCAGCGTGAAGCCGAACTGCTCATGGAGCCGCAAGATGAGCTCCATCAGCTGGCGGCTTTCATGCTCGCTCAGGCCGGCGGCCGGCTCGTCGAGCAGCAGCACTTTGGGATTGGCGACGATGCTGCGCGCGAGATCGATGCGCTTCTGCACGCCATAGGGCAGGCTGCCGGCCAGCTCCTCGGCATAGTCCTCGATGGCGAGGGATTCGAGCACGGCGTGGCAGCGCGCCCGCACCTCCTGCTCATGGCGGCGAAAGCGTGGCGCGCTCGCCAGCGTCGGCAGCAGGCCCGGCGCCGCTCCCGCGAGGTGCGTGCCGAGCATGACATTCTCGATCACCGTCATCGCGCCGAACAGGCGCAGGTTCTGAAAGGTGCGGCCGATGCCGCAGGCTGCGATCTGGTCGGGCCGGAGGCCGATCAGCGAGCGCCCCTCCAGCCGCACATCGCCCCCATCGGGCCGCTGCAGGCCGGTGATGACGTTGAAGGCAGTGGATTTGCCCGAGCCGTTGGGGCCGATCAGGCCGCGGATCTCACCCGGCTCCAGCTCCAGCGACAGCTGGTCGAGCGCGCGCACGCCGCCGAAATTGACGCTGATGCGATCGAGCTCGAGCGCGGGCGAATCCATCCTGCCGTCCAGTTAACGGGACCTGTGGGTCCCATGTCACTGGAATCGGGCGGGTTCGGGAAGAGGCGCAAAAGTGAGAGGAGGCGCTTAAATCCGCCGCTTAATGCAGCTTGCGGCCGACCTCGGCGATGGAATCCTCGACCAGCTTGTCGCCGCGCGTGCCGTCCATCTGCTCCTGCAACAGGCGGGCGGTGGCGGCCACGGCGACCTCGACCGCGCGGGCCCGGACCTGGTCCACCGCGCGCGTTTCGGCCTGGGCGATCTTGTCCAGCGCGTTCTGCTCGCGGCGCTTCAGGGTGGCTTCCAGGTTCTCGGCCGACTGCCGCTTCAGGCGCTCGGCCTCGGCCCGCGCCTGGGCGAGGATGCCCTCGGTCTCGCGCGTCGCCTCGCGTACCTTCCGATTGGCCTCGCCCAGTGCCCGCTCGGCCTCGGCGCGGAGGCTGCGCGCCTCCTCGATCTGCTGGCGGATGCGGTTGGAACGCGCATCGAGCGCCGCCAGGATCGGGGTCAATCCCTTCCAGACGATCAGCCCGACGAAGATGACGAAGGCGACGGCGACCCAGAATTCGGGGCTGGAGAACATGGGCCTTACGCGCTCCCCTTCAGGATCGAGGCGACCGCCGCGGTGACCCGCTCAGGCGCGGGGGCCTCGCCGGTGAGGCGCCGGAAGGCGCTGTCTGCGACCTCGCTCGCCACCACCGGCAGGTCTTGCAGCGTCCGCTGCTTGGCGGCCTCGATCCGCTCCTCGGCCTCGCGGGTGCGCGCGCCGATCTCGGCGGCGAAGGCCTGCTCGCGGGTCGCCGCGAGCGCCGATATCTCGGCCGAGGCCTGCCGGTGCAGATTCTGCGCCTCGGAGCGGGCTTCGGCCAGTGCGCTCTCATAGGCCTTCAAGGTCTGGTCCGCCTCGGCCTTCAGCCGCTCGGCCCGCGCCAGATCCTCCTCGATATGCCGGTCGCGCTCGGCCAGCACGGTCGCGACCTTGGGCAGCGCCAGCCGCGACATGAGGAAATAGAGGAGGATGAAGGTGACCGCGAGCCAGAAGAGCTGCGGCAGGAAATCGGCGAATTCGAGCTGCGGCATGGGAGCGCCTCGTCTGCCAGGCTTGGGAAGGGGCCGGCCGCCACCTCGCGTGCGGCGGCCGATCTCAGATCCAACCCGAACCTGAAAGGCCGGTCAGAACACGAACAGCAGCAGCATCGCGATGACGAGCGCGAACAGCGCGATCGCCTCGGTCAGCGCGAAGCCGAGGAGCACGTTGCCGAACACCTGCGGCGCGGCCGCCGGGTTGCGCAGCGCGCCGGCGACGTAGTTGCCGAAGATGTTGCCGATGCCGACGCCCACGCCGGCGAGCGCGATGGTGGCGAGGCCCGCGCCGATCAGCTTGGCTGCTTCAGGTTCCATGGATCAGTTTCCTTCCTTGGGTTCGGGTGGTTGGCGGTCAGTGATGCAGATGGATGGCGTCGTTGAGATAGATGCAGGTCAGGATGACGAAGACATAGGCCTGCAGGAAGGCGATGCCGATCTCCAGGCCCGTCAGCGCGACGACGAAGGCGAGCGGCGCCCAGCCCGCGAGGAACCCGAGCGCGACCACGAAGCCGCCGAACACCTTCAGCATGGTGTGGCCGGCCATCATGTTCGCGAAGAGCCGCACCGAGAGGCTGATCGGCCGCGTGAGATAGGAGAGGACCTCGATCACCACCAGCAGCGGCAGCAGGAACACCGGCACGCCCGAGGGCACGAAGAGCTTCAGGAACTTCGCTCCATGGCGCACGAAGCCGATCACCGTCACGCCGATGAAGACCACCGCGGCCAGCGCGAAGGTGACGACGATGTGGCTGGTATAGGTGAAGCTGTAGGGCATCATGCCGAGGAGATTGCCGAACAGGATGAACATGAAGAGGGTGAAGACGAACGGGAAGTATTGCCGGCCCTCGGTGCCGACATTCTCGCGGATCATGTTGGCGATGAATTCGTAGGAGAGCTCGGCCATGGAGATCGGAAGAGC
>JAREAF010000501.1 GCA_029240475.1 Rhodospirillales bacterium
TTCCCAAGGAGGTGCACGATGAGCACCACGTCCACCCCCGCGACCTTCGCGGCCGAGCTGCCCGAGATCACGCGCGCCGATATCGCCCGGTTCGTCAAAGAAGGCAGGCGGCGGCGCGCCGAAGAGACCGACAAGCTCTTCCGCTCAGTAGGCCGCGACATCGTCCGCCTGGGCCGCGCTGTAATGGCGCTGCCACGGCGCTTCTCGGAGCAGCCCCGCCCGGGCGCTGCGTGACCGCAATAGACCTGCATGGAGATCATCACATGACCATCGAACTTGTACGCCGGATCCGGGAGCGGGTTGGCGAGGAGATCCGCTACCGACGGACGCTGCGCGAGCTCCGGCGAATTGACGAGCGCACGCTCGACGACCTGGCCCTCGGCCGGGCCGACCTGCCCGAGATCGCGCGCCGGCATGCCCGCGGTGCTGCCTGACCGTACAGCCACAAGCAGCCGTCAGCCCCGCGATCGCCGCTCGAGCTGACGCGAAGCGCCCTGTCACCTTCAAGGTGGCGGGGCGCTTTCCCGTCCATCGCCGGCCACTCGCATCGCTGCGTCGTAGTTGCGAAGCCCGCCAAAGCCGTCCGAAAGACCAGCAATGCTCCCTTCTCCATCCCCGCGACCCAATCGCAACAACCTTTCCACCGGCGTGGGCCGGGAGCGGGTCACCCTGGTGCTCGGCGGCGGCAACGCGCTTGGCGCGTACCTCGCCGGCGCCTACGAGCGCCTGCACGAGCAGGGCGTCCGGCCGGAGCGGATCGTGGGCGCCTCGATTGGTGCGGTCACCGGCGCCATCCTCGTCGGCAACCCGCCCGAGCGCCGCCTCGAGCGGCTCCAGGCGTTCTGGGCCGAGGCGGCGCAGCATACCGCCCGGGCGGCACCGGCCGGCCTCCGCGACCGGCAGGTCTACAACGGCGCGCACGCAGCCCTGGCCGCCGCGCTCGGCCGTCCGAGCATCTTCGGGCACCGTTATCCGGGCTTGTGGTCGATCGTTCCCGGAATGCCCGGCGATGTCGCCCTCTACAACCACTCGCCGCTGCGGCGCACCCTTGAGAGCCTCGTCGACTTCGACCGGCTCAACCGCGCCGACGAAGTGAGGTTTACCCTCACCGCCACCGACCTTGAGACCGGCGAGGACGTCTACTTCGACAACACGCGCCACGAGATCGGGCCCGAGCACGTCCTGGCAAGCGCAGCCATAGCGCCGCTCTTCCCGCCCGTGGAGATCGGCGGGCGCCTGCTGTGCGACCCCGGCTACGCCAACAACCTGCCGCTCGACCCCGTTTTCGACCCGGCCCCCGACCGAGACCTCGTCTGCATCGCGATCGACCTGTTTGGGCTGCGCAGCCCGCGGCCAGCGACCCTGGACGCGGTCCTGGAGCGGGCGCAGGACATCGTGTTCGCCAGCGCCGGCCGGCGGAGGGTGGAGGGGCTGCGGCGGGAGTACGCCCTGCGGCAGGAGCTGCAACCCGACGGGCCGCGGGTCAGGCTGGTGCACCTGGCCTACCAGGCCGCCGACCACGAGCTGGCGGCGAAGACGCTCGACTACTCGCCGTCCTCGATCCGGGACCGCTGGGCGGCCGGGCGGCGGGACATGGCGAGCGGTCTGGCCCTGCTCGAGGGGGCCGCGGCCGGCGACGGCCGGCGGCTCGAGTACCTCGCGGTCGACCCACGTGGGGCGGGTGCGGTGCCGGGAGCCGGGCCGGTCCTGGACCGGGCGGCCTGAGCCGAACGCGGATGTGGCCAGGGAGCGTTCCCGGGCCACATCCCCGTGCCCCTGCTCGCCGTCATCCCGCTTGTCACGGCCGTGAAGGTCCGGAGGAGCGGCCAGTGCCGTCGGCCGCCTAGCATGCCTCCTAAACGACCTAATTTAGTGTGCGTTTCGCCTTATGCGCAGCAATGGCGCGATCACGGACAGCATCCCGGCGGGTCTTATCTCCAGCGGTCTCACGCCCAGAACCCAAGACCACACGCCAGGGCGGGCCCCCGTCCCCATTCTGGCGACGATCCTTCCCATCAGCCGGAAGTGTACGGCGAGGGCGGCGAGCTGCAGGGCGGCCTGCATGCGTTGTAGCATTTCCTCACGGTGCGCTCGTCTTCCCGACCTTCTCAAGGTCCTTAATCCGATCCACCGTCTTGGCAAATCAACCAGGATGGTATCGTGCTCGGCCGAAACCAGAATGGCAGCACCATTCAGACTGGCCTGCACTTCTCCAACAATATCTAGGGGAAGCTGGAGCGATCTCACGTCGGTACTTCTTCGCGGGCGCGGACTTTCAGCACACCATTGATTTTCCATACAGCATATTCTGTATTGCTTCCTGTGGTAATCGGCACATGGATCTCCATCCTTTCAAATTCCCACGTGACCTCAGCTTTGCGGCCAGTGAGTAAGTCGAAAAGAGTAACAGCGGCATCAGGCCAGCTTGTCTTTTCCACACGGTCAGTCATGCTCTCTCCTCCCTACAGCGAAGGGATATCCTCTCACATGACGCTGTCACAAGCCGCGCCAGCACTGCAGTGGTTCGGCATTCCCGATAAAGGCGCGGCTGCTGTCCGAAACCCTGCTCCTGAACCACTCCTCGGTCAATCGAAACGTGCGGCTGCAAGCAGTAGCTGACCCATGATGCTGACTACTTGCCTCAAAAACGCTCCTTGCTCAGTCCTTCTGCCCCCTGACCTTCTCGATCTCAGCCATGGTCCGCTGCACCAGATCCTCACCGATGTTCTGCACATGCTTGGCGATGACGGGCTGCAGCTTTTCCTTTATCTTTGCTAGCTCCTGCGGGTCGACCTCGTTCAGCTCCATCCCGTTGTCCTTGAGCGCCTGGATGATCTGGGCATTGTTCTCCCGGCTCACCTTGCGCTGGTAGTCGCGCGCCTCGACGCAGGAATCCTCCAGGATCTTCCTCTCGTCTGCCGACAGCCCGTCCCAGAGCTTTTTGCTGATCAGCACGACGAATGGGGCATAGGCGTGCCTGGTGGCACTCAGATATTTCTGGACCTCGTCGAATTTGGCGGCATGGATGATGGCGTAGGGGTTCTCCTGCGCATCCACTGCCTTCATCTCCAGAGCCGTATACAGCTCGCTGAAGGAGAGCGGCGTGGCATTGGCGCCCAGCGTGTTGAAGGTATCGATGTAGACCGGGCTCTGCATCGTCCGGATCTTCAGGCCCTCAAGATCCTCCGCACTGGTAATCGGGTGCTTGCTGTTGGTGACGTGACG
>JAREAF010000502.1 GCA_029240475.1 Rhodospirillales bacterium
TCAGGCCCACGTCTGAAACTCCTGTCAAGCGATGAGCTGCAGTTCGCGAACCCGGCATTTTTAATGAAAAGCTCTTGTCAGCAGATTAAGGCGAGGCCCGGATCAACATCTTGGAAAGGAAGGGCGCATGCGCGCGCCATCGGCCCATCGGACGGGGAAAAGCTGCTAGCCGAGCCCTCATTTGGCATATTTCTTCGGGAGGGCAGCCTCCGCCGAAGCTGTCCGTTCTCGTACGTTCGGCCCGGAGGTAACCCGCTTCAGGCCCGGCCGGATGAGGGTATCGGATGCCCCCGCCTGATGCATGAGGGCACGATGTCGGATTCCGAACATATCCCCACTAAAATCCTGGTAGCGGAAGACGATGCGCTGATCGCGATGTCTATTCGCGAGGTGCTGAGCATCTTCGGATTCGAGGTGGTCGGGGTTGCGGCCACCGTAAGCGACGCCCTGTGCATCGCCCAGAACAGCCATCCCGATCTCGCCATCTTCGACGTTCGTCTGGCCGGAAGGCGCGACGGAATCGAGGGCGCCAGCATCCTGAGAACGATCCTGGACATCCCCGTCGTGTTTCTCACCGCGCAGACTGACGAGAGGACCCGCGCGCGGGCCGCCGCCGTCCAGCCCTCGGCCTATCTGTGCAAGCCCGCGAGCCCCCAACAGATCATTGCCGCGGTCCAGGGCGCGCTCACCAGGGCAGCGGAAAGTTAACGAGCGGTCGCGCTAGCGCGCTTGGCTCCCAAGTCGGAGCTCCAGCGCCCCAGCTAACCCCCGTCAATTCCGCCCGGATCTCAGCGAGATCACATTGCCACTCGCGCGGCCAGGTGAGCAGAGCGCGGCCCGAACGGCAGCCCCGAGTTGGAGGGCGGTAAAGGGCTTCTTGACGATCATCTCCGGCCCCGCATGCTCGGCCAACTTCTCGGTTTCGGCGTACCCGGTCATGAAGAGGAGGCGGGGCGGCGCCGGATGTCTCGATTTCAGCGCCTCGGCGAATTCAGCGCCGTTGACCTCCGGCATCACGTAATCGATCAACACGAGGTCGATGTGCTCGCCTGTGTCCAGCAGGTCCGAGGCCTCCCGGGCGCTGCCGGCCGCCAACACGCCATAACCCAGATCTTGAAGAACAAGGCTGACGAACCGGCGAACGTCGGGATCGTCATCGATGACGAGAAGGGTGCCTTGCCCGCGCACGGTGAGCTGCTCCGCCTCCTCCGTTGAGCGGGATGCGGCGGGGCTCCCGGCTCTCGGAAAATAGACCCAGACCGTGGTGCCGTGTCCCAACCTGGTTTCGATGCGAACGCCCCCGCCGGACTGCCGGGCCACGCCGTAGACCTGGCTCAAGCCGAGTCCGGTCCCCGCGCCGAGCGGCTTGGTCGTGAAGAATGGCTCGAATACCTTTGCGAGCACCTCCTCGGTCATGCCGGTTCCCGTGTCGCTGACCGAAATCGACACGAAATCCTCAGCCGGCAGATCGACCCCCTGGGCCGGCGCGCTCTTCATGTCGACATTCGCCGTGGCGACGGTGAGCCTACCGCCCGTGGGCATGGCGTCGCGGGCATTGAGAGCCAGGTTCAGTATGACGAGCTCGACCTGCGTCGGGTCGGCCACCGCGGGCCAGAGCTCCTGCTGCAGAACCGTCTCGATCCGGACCGTCGCCCCGATCGTCCGAAACAGCAGCTCGCCCATGCCGGAGACGAGCCGGTTGAGGTCGATCGGTTCGAGCTTCAGCTGCTGCTTGCGCGCGAAGGCGAGCAGCTGATCGGTCAGCCTTGCGCCGCGTTCGGCGGCTTGCGTTGCGTTCTTGAGAAGCTGCCTGGTGGGTTCGTCCGCGGCACGCCGCGCCGCCAGCTCGATGTTCCCCAAGACGGCCGTCAGCAGATTGTTGAAGTCGTGAGCGATGCCCCCGGTCATCTGCCCGATGGCTTCCATCTTCTGCTTCTGCCGCAGCGCCGCTTCGGCTTGCTCGCGTTCGGCCATCTCGACTTGCAGGCGGGCGTTGGCCTCCTTCAGGTCGCGCGTGCGCTCCAGCACGAGGCGCTCGAGCTCGGCGGCCATTTGCTCGCGCTCGAGCAGATAGCCACGCAGCTCGTACTGCCGCCGGCGCGCTCTGAGGCAGGAGTGGATCGTGCTCAAAAGCGTGACGGCCTGCAGCGGCCGCTCCAGCAAGGATAGATTTCTGAGCTCTTTCATGAGCCCCGCGGCGTGGAACTGCGTCGACACCCCGCGGCTGCTGGTGAGCACGATCAAGGGGAAGTCGGACCAGGGCGGCTGCCGGTCGATCCATGACAGGAGCGGATGATAGGAAGACCGGAAGAAGGCCTCTTCCGTGATGATGGCCGTTCCGGCGCCCTCCTCCAGCCCTTGCACCAGCTGCTCGAAATCCGAGCAGATCACCGCGGTCAAATTCATCTGCTGCAGCATCGAGGCGGAAGCCGCCGCATCCCGACCGATCGGCGCGAGAATCAGGATGCGCTCGCTCAGATTGTCAGCCCGCGGCGCCATCCTCGTCCCGCTGCAAGAGGGGCTTGGGTCCGCCCGTATAGACCGGCGTGCCGCTGAAGATCCCGCTGAATTCGGTCAGAGGCGGTCCAAGCCTCAGCCCCTCGGCGGTCAGCCGGAACTCCCGGATGGCGTCCTCGTGCGCGCCGCTACGCTTCTTGACGACCGATATCGCCCGGCGCACGCGCCCCTCGGCCTCGAAATACCGCAGGACCAGCACCGCGTCGCTGACATAGCTGATGTCCAGCGGAGTCTGCATCGGCCCCATCAGGCCGTGCTGGGCCAGCACCAGGATCGTGAGCACGCCAAGCTGGTTCAGATAGCTGAGCAGCTCATGCATCTGCAGCACGAGGAAGCGCTCCTCGGGCATGGCGTTCATGTATCCGTTGAGGCTGTCGATCACGACAACGCGCGCGTTGTGCTGCTCGACGGCTTGGCGGAGCGCCCAGGCGAATTCGCCCGGCGCCATCTCCGCCGGATCGATCTGCTGAATCCGGAGTCTCCCGCTCCGGGCATGAGCGGCCAGGGGCATGCCCAGTCCCGCTGCCCTGGCGTTGATGGTGGCGAGGCCCTCATCGAACGCGAACACCACCGAGTGCTCGCCCCGCTCCGCCGCGGCGACGGCGTAGGTGAGCGCGATCGACGATTTGCCGACTCCGGCCCCGCCGATCAGCAGCGCGCTGGTTCCGCGGTCGAGCCCTCCGCCGAGGAGCGAGT
>JAREAF010000061.1 GCA_029240475.1 Rhodospirillales bacterium
AGGGCCGCAAGATCCGCCGCGCCTTCATCGCCGAGGAAGGCTCGGTGCTGCTCTCGGTCGATTATTCGCAGATCGAGCTTCGGCTCGCCGCCGAGATGGCCGGGATCGAGCCCTTGCGCGAGGCCTTCCGCAACGGCATTGACATCCATGCCTTGACGGCGAGCCAGGTGTTCGGCGTGCCGGTCGAGGGCATGGACCCGATGGTCCGGCGCCGCGCCAAGGCGATCAATTTCGGCATCATCTACGGCATCAGCGCCTTCGGGCTCGCCGCGCAGCTCGGGATTCCGCAAGGAGAGGCGGCCGCCTACATCAAGGCCTATTTCGAACGCTATCCCGGCATCCGCGACTATATGGACCGTGAGAAGAAGATCGCGCGCGAGAAGGGCTATGTGACGACCCTGTTCGGGCGCCGCGTGCATGTGCCGGGCATCAATGACCGCAACCCGGCGCGCCGCAGCTTCATGGAGCGCGCGGCGATCAACGCGCCCTTGCAGGGCACCGCCGCCGACATCATCAAGCGCGCGATGATCCGCGTGCCGCCGGCCTTGCGCGATGCGGGCCTCAAGGCGCGCATGCTCCTCCAGGTGCATGACGAGCTGTTGTTCGAGGTGCCGGAGGCGGAGGTCGTGCAGACCGCCGAGCTCGTGCGCGAGGTGATGGAGCGCGCGCCCCTTCCGGCGGTGCGCCTCGGCGTGCCGCTCGTGGCCGAGGCTGGTTGGGGCCGGAACTGGGCCGAGGCGCATTGACGGAGCAGCTCATCGAAACCATGCCCCGAGTCAGCTTCTCCGCCCATCTGCAGCGCCATGTGCCGACGCCCGAGCTCGAGGTCGAGGCCGCGAGCTTGCGCGAGGCATTGGGGAAGGCCTGCATGGACCGGCCACGGCTCCGGGGATACATTCTCGACGACCAGGGCCGGTTGCGCCGCCATGTCGCGGTCTATGTGAACGGGTATCCGGTCAAGGACCGGGTCACGCTCTCCGACCGCGTCGGCCCGGGCGACGAGATCGCCGTCTTCCAGGCGCTCTCCGGCGGCTGAATCAACAACAGGGGACACCGGCATGGCATCCACCGGCGACCGTTTCTTCGTCGCGACCCGCAAGGGGCTGTTCACCATCGTCCGCAAGTCTGGCGCCTGGGCGGTGGACCGGCTGGATTTCGCCGGCGCGCCGGTCAGCGCCGTGCTCGAGGACCCGCGCGACGGCTGGCGCTATGTCGTCCTCAATCACGGCCATTTCGGCACCAAGGTTCATCGCGCCGCCCCCGGCGAGGCGTTCGAGGAATGCGCCGCGCCCGCCTTCCCGGAGAGCGGCGCGGAAGGTCCGGCCCTGGGCGCGGTCTGGTGCCTTGAGCCGGGACCTAAGCCCGGCACGCTCCTCGCCGGCGCCATGCCGGCCGCGCTGTTCCGCTCCGAGGACCGCGGCGGAACCTGGGAGCTGAACACCGCGCTCTGGAACCTGCCCGGCCGGCCGGAATGGTTCGGCGGCGGCTGGGACCATCCGGTGCTGCACTCGATCGTGCTCAACGAGAAGGTCCCCGGCCGTATCGCCGTCGCGATCTCCTGCGGCGGGGTGTGGGTCAGCGAGGATGACGGCGCGAGCTGGACGGGATCGACCGGCATGGTCGCCAGCTACGTGCCGCCCGAGCGCGCCGAGGATCCGAACGTGCAGGACCCGCACCGGATCGCGCAGTGCCGCGCCGACCCCAAGCGCTTCTGGGCCCAGCATCATTTCGGGCTCTACCGGTCCGACGACGGCGCGCGGAGCTGGCAGCGGCTGCCCGATCCCAAGCCGTCCGGCTTCGGCTTCCCAGTCGTCGCGCATCCGTCGGATCCCGACACCGCCTGGTTCGTGCCCGAGCAGGCCGACACCGAGCGCATGCCGGTCGAAGGGCGCGTCGTCGTCGCGCGCACGACCGACGCTGGGCGCAGCTTCGAGTTGCTCGGCCGCGGCCTGCCGTCCGAGCACGCCTATGACCTCGTCTATCGACATGCACTGGCCGTGGACGGGAGCGGATCGCGCCTCGCGCTGGGCTCGACCACCGGCGGCTTGTGGGTCTCGGAGAATGGCGGCGAGAGCTGGCAGGCGGTGCCGGCGCGCCTGCCTCCCGTCTATGCGGTGAGGTTCGCTGCGTGACGGTGGCAACCGTCGCGGCGCAAAGACCGGAAGTCGGAGACTTCGCGCCGAACTTCCAATTGCCGGACGAGAAGGGCAAGCCCTTCATCCTGCGCGCCGACCAGGTCGCGGGCCGCACGGTGCTGCTCTGTTTCTCCCCAGCCGAGCCCGATGCAGCCACATTCGGCGCGCTGCGCGACGCGGCTGCGGAGCTGAAGGATTTGGGCGCCGTCGCCCTGCTCGTCCGCGATGCCGCGCCGCCGGAGAATGCCGCGCTGCTGGAGCGGCACAGCCTGCCCTTGCGCGCGATCTCGGACCCCAGCGGCAAGCTGCGGCAGGCCTATGGGCTCGACGGCGCGGCTGGCGCCCAGTTCGTGCTGCTCAGCCCCAACCAGCGCATCCAGGCGGTCGCGCCCGAGCTCGCTCCCGTGCTGGAGCGGCTGCGCCGCGAGGCTGCGCGCCGCGAGGATGTCGCCGCGCGTCCGCATCCCCCGGTCCTCATCGTGCCGGAGGCGCTGAGCCGCGCGGAGTGCCGGCGGCTGATCGAGCTCTGCGAATCCCCGGGCTGGCCGACGCGCAGCGTCGCCGACCATCTGCAGGAGAAGGGCAACTACAAGATCGAGATCAACGATTACGGCCGCGTCGACCGCGTCGACTTCGTCGTCCAGGAGCCGGAGACCCTGCGCTGGCTCGACCAGCGCATCCATCGCCGCGCCCTGCCGGAGATACTCAAGTCGTTCCAGTACCGCGTCACCAAGCGCGAGCGCTTCCACATTGCGCGCTACGAGGGCGCGCGCGGCGGCTTCCAGCACGGCCATCGCGACAATCCGACGCCGGAGCTGGCGCATCGCCGCTTCGCGCTGTCGCTGAACCTCAACACCGAGGATTATGAGGGCGGCGCCCTGCGCTTCCCCGAATATGGCGCGCAGCGCTACCGCGCCGAGACGGGCTCGGCCCTGGTCTTCTCAAGCTCGCTCCTGCACGAGGTGCTCGAGGTCACCTCGGGCCGGCGCTACGTGCTGCTCTCGCACCTGTATGGCACAGACGGTCAGGAGGGTAGGCCTGCGGCCAAACCCGCCTGAGTCCTGATCCCCGGCTCCTGAGCCCTGTCTTACGCTGCCGGCCTGATCGCCGCCGCCTTGACCCGCTCGTCGACGAACGGCTCGAACTGGCGAAAATTGGCGTCGAACCGGCGGGCGACGTCGCGCGCCGCCTCGTCATAGGCGCCAGGATCGCGCCAGGTCTTGCGCGGCAGCAGCACGTCGCCCGGCACCTCGGGGCAGGAGGTCGGCACCATCAACCCAAAATGCGGCTCCTTCTGCATCGGCGCGCTCGCGAGCTTGCCGTCGAGCGCGGCCCGCACCATGGCGCGGGTGAAGGCGATCTTCATCCGCTGCCCCGTGCCGTATGCCCCGCCCGACCAGCCGGTATTGACCAGCCAGCAGGCCGCCTTGTGGCGCGCGATCTTCTCGCCCAGCATCTTGGCGTAGACCGAGGGTTGCCGCGGCATGAAGGGCGCGCCGAAGCAGGTCGAGAAGGTCGCCTGCGGCTCGGTCAGCCCCTTCTCGGTGCCCGCGACGCGCGCGGTGTAGCCCGAGAGGAAGTGATACATCGCCTGCTCGGGCGTGAGCTTGGCGATCGGGGGCAGCACGCCGAAGGCGTCAGCCGTCAGCATGATCACATTCTCGGGATGGTCGCCCATGCCCGAAGGCTGCACGTTCGGGATGAAGTCGATCGGATAGGAGGCGCGCGTGTTCTCCGTCAGCCGCGCATCGTCGAGATCGAGCCGGCGCGTGACGGGGTCCATCACCACATTCTCGAGCACCGTTCCGAATCGCGCGGTGGTGGCGTAGATCTCGGGCTCGGCCTCGGTCGAGAGCCGGATCACCTTGGCGTAGCAGCCGCCCTCGAAATTGAAGATGCCGCGATCGGACCAGCCATGCTCGTCGTCGCCGATGAGCGTGCGGCTGCCATCTGCGGAAAGCGTCGTCTTGCCCGTGCCGGAGAGGCCGAAGAAGATCGCCGTGTCGCCGCGCGGCCCGATATTGGCCGAGCAATGCATCGGCAGCACGCCCTTCTCGGGCAGCAGATAATTCAGAATCGAGAAGACCGATTTCTTGATCTCGCCCGCATAGCGGCTGCCGCCGATCAGCACCAGCCGCTTGGCGAAATTCACCAGGATGAAGGCCTCGGACTTGGTGCGGTCCTGCTCGGGAACCGCATGCATTCCCGGCGCCTGCAGGATCGTGAAGGCCGGCTCGAAATGCGTCAGGTCCTCATGGCTTGGCGCCAGGAACATGTTGGAGACGAAGAGATTGTGCCAGGCGCTCTCGGTCACGACGCGCACCGGCAGCCGGTATTCCGGGTCCGCCCCGGCGAAGACGTCGCGCACGAACAGATCGCGGCCCTGGAAATAGGCCAGCATCCGCCGGTGCATCGCGTCGAAGTCCGCCTCGGTGAAGGGGCGGTTGACGGGACCCCACCAGATGGACTCCTTCGAGCCGGGCTCCTCGACGATGAATTTGTCGTTGGGCGAGCGGCCGGTGTATTGGCCGGTCTCGACGACCAGAGCGCCGCCCGGGGCGAGCATGCCCTCCCCGCGCCGAAGGGCCTCCTCATAGAGCGCTGCCGGAGAGAGGTTCCAATAAGCGCGCCGATAGTTCCGGATACCCTGCTTCTCCAGGCCGAAGCGGCTCACCGCCGGTCCGCTCTGCGTCACGTGCTCGTCCCTCCCTTGCGTCGCGCCCCGGCCCTTTCTTAGGGCTCGCATCCATTAGCAACAAAGGATACGGCGGAGAGGGCGTCGTCGGCAAACGAGCCACTCCTCTTGGCCGTCCCTAAACCTTTCGAATGAAGTCCAGCGCCTGCGCCACTGAATCCACGGCCGACGGAAATTCAAGTCGGGCCGTCCGCTCCCCTGCCCGCAAGTCCAACCCCTCGGGATCGATCCCCGTCAGGCGCCAGGGCCCTGCCGCTCCGCTCGCCTGTGCGCCCAGCCGCTCGATCCGGCCGGATTCTTCAACATTCAGCCGACGCGCGAGGTTGCCCCCCTCGGGCCAAAGCGCCGCCGCCTCCGGCCCCAGCAGGAGCCGCCTTCCGTCGAGCCAGCGGATGCGGCCGAATCCGGCGACGAGGTGCGCCTCCCGGCAGGTCACCCGGTAGCAGCGGAAATCGGCAAATTGGGCGTATGCGGCGGCGCCGGGATGGCGGTCCAGGAAGCGCTGGCGGGCGCGCTCGTCGGCCTCCGGCCGGGCCTCTCCGACGATGCTGAGCCGGGCCTCCGCCAGCGGCTCCTCGGCGCCCAGTCCAGGCGCCAGCAGCAGCGACACCCTGGGGTCCGCGGCGATGTTGCGGCTGTGATCGGCCAGATTCGAGAGCAGGAGCACCGGGCTGCCGTCGAGGTCGCTCGCCACCAGCACCAGCGAGGCGTAGGGCCGGCCCCCTCCCCCGTCCGGGCCAGGCCTGGCCCACAGGCTGGCGAGGGCGCCCCGGTCGGACAGGCGCATAAGGCGGCGCGCGAGGAGCTCCTCGGAGCTTAAGGAATCCGCATGCGTTTGCATCACAGTCTCTATAGAATGCCCCGCCGCGGCTGGGGTTTGAAGCCAGGTGCGGTGTCCTACCACCCCTTTGCGCCGCCCCCGGCCCAGTCTTGGCCGGGCTGCCGACGGGCGCATGGCCTGGAGGGGGCGTTCAGAACGGGCGTGCGGGCGCTGCGGCGTCCCGACTGGCCGCCGAAGGACAGCGTATCGGAATCACATTCGTGCAACACACCATTGCCCTCGTCGACGACGACCGGAACATCCTGACCTCCGTGGCCATGGCGCTGGAGGCCGAAGGCTTCGCCGTGCGCACCTTCACGGACGGGGCGGAGGCCCTGCGCGGCATGACCGCCAATCCGGTGGACCTTGCCATCCTCGACATCAAGATGCCCCGCATGGACGGGATGGAGCTGCTCGATCGGTTGCGCAAGCAGAGCCGGGTCCCGGTGATCTTCCTCACCTCCAAGGACGATGAGGTGGACGAGGTCCTCGGCCTGCGCATGGGCGCCGACGACTACATCAAGAAGCCCTTCTCGCAGCGGCTGCTGATCGAGCGCATCCGGGCGCTCCTGCGCCGGGAGTCCGCCTCGCGCGACGGCGTTGCGGGCGGCGCGAATGCGGAAAGCATCATCCTGCGCGGCGAGCTGATGCTCGATCCGGCGCGGCACCTGTGCACCTGGAAGGGGCAGACGGTCGACCTGACCGTCACCGAGTTCCTGCTGCTCAAGGCGCTGGCCTCGCGCCCGGGGCATGTGAAGAACCGCGACCAGCTGATGGACGCGGCCTACGGCGAATCGATCTATGTGGACGACCGCACCATCGACAGCCATATCAAGCGGCTGAGAAAGAAGTTCAAGGCGGTCGATACGGACTTCGCCGAGATCGAGACCTTGTACGGAGTGGGCTATCGCTACCGCGACCGTTAGCGACTGGCGCCAGCGCGCGCGCGCGAGGCGCGTCGAGCCCCGCCTCCTCGAGGAGGGTGGGCGCGCGGAACCGGTCGACCAACCGACCGCGCCGGCCAAAGCCGCTCCGCGCGAGCCGCGGCGGGCACGGCTCACCCTCACCCGCCGCATCCTGGCGCTGAACATCCTGGCGCTGCTGATCCCGATCGGCGGGTTGCTCTATCTGGGCGAGTACCGCTCCAAGCTGATCGCTTCGGAGCTGGATTCGCTCCGCGCCCAGAGCGAGCTGTTCGCGGGCGCTCTCGGCGCCTCCGCCGTCACCATCGGTCCCGCCGGCGAGGAGCGGCTTTCGGCCGAGACCTCCCGCCCCATCATTCGCCGGCTGGTCGATCAGTCGCGCCTGCGCGCGCGCCTGTTCGACATCGACGGCCAGCTTCTGGCCGACAGCTTCCGCCTGGTGGGGCCCGGCGGGCGCGTCGAGATCCAGGAGCTGCCGGCCTCCAGCGCCCTGCCGCCGCACGAAAGCTGGATGGCGGATCTCTACGACTGGGTGGTGAACTGGCTGCCGCGCAAGCCCCTCTACCCGCCCTATCACGAGCCCAACAATCAGAGCGCCGCCGACTATGAGGAGGCGGTGCGGGCGCTGGGCGGAGAGAGCGATGCGGAGGTGCGGCAGAGCGGCGATGGCGGGCTCGTGCTCACCGTGGCGGTGCCGGTCCAGCGCTACCGGCAGGTGCTGGGCGCGCTCATGCTCTCGCGGAGCGGGGCGGAGATCACCCAGGCGGTGCGCGAGGTGCGCTTCGACATCCTCAAGGTCTTCACCATCGCGCTCGCGATCACGGTGCTGCTCTCAATCTATCTGGCCGGCACCATCGCCCGCCCGATCCGCAAGCTGGCCGATGCGGCCGAGCGGGTGCGCCGGGGCCACGGGCGCCACGCCACCATTCCGGATTTCACCCGGCGCGGCGACGAGGTGGGCGATCTCTCCGGGGCGCTGCGCGACATGACCGAGGCGCTGTGGCAGCGGATGGACGGCATCGAGCGGTTCGCGGCCGACGTCGCGCATGAGCTGAAGAACCCCCTCTCCTCGATGCGCAGCGCCGTGGAGACCGTCGCCCGGCTCGATGATCCGGAGCAGCAGAAGAAGCTGATCCAGATCATCCTCGACGACGTGCAGCGGCTCGACCGCCTCATCAGCGACATCTCCGACGCCTCGCGCCTGGATGCCGAGCTGTCGCGAGCCGAGGGCGAGCCCGTGGACATGGGCGAGATGCTGGGGACGCTGGTCGAGGTCTACCGCGCGACGGCCGCGCCCGACGGGCCCGTGTTCGAGTTCGATCGCGCGAACAACCATCAGCTCGGCGTGCAGGGAATCGAGCGCCGGCTGGTGCAGGTGTTCCGCAACCTCATCTCCAACGCGATCTCCTTCAGCCCGCCCGGCGGCGTCATCCGGGTTCGGGCCTGGCGCGAGGGCAATGCCGTGCGGGCGACCGTCTCCGACCAGGGTCCCGGCATTCCCGACGGCAAGCTCGAGGCGATCTTCGACCGGTTCTATTCCGAGCGCCCGGTGGGCGAAAAGTTCGGCACCCATTCCGGCCTCGGCCTGTCCATCTCCAAGCAGGTCGTGCAGGCCCATGGCGGCTCGATCTGGTCGGAGAACCGCACCGATTCCGAAGGGCGCGTGGTCGGCGCCCGCTTCGTGGTCGAGCTTCCGGCACGGTCATGAACGGCGAGATGCGGACGATCCACGCCACGGCGGTCGCGCTCGCGGGAAAGGCCGTGCTGCTGCGCGGCGCGCCCGGCAGCGGCAAGTCGGACCTGGCGCTGCGCCTGATCGAATCGGGCGCCGAGCTCGTCGCCGACGACCAGACCTGCCTCAGCCGTCGCGGGGCAGAGCTGTGGGCACGCGCTCCGGAGTCCTTGAAGGACATGATGGAGGTGCGCGGAATCGGCATCGTGCGCGTGGGCGCGCTGGCCGAAGCTCCGGTCGCGCTCCTGGTGGATCTGGTGCCGGGTCCCGAGGTGGAGCGGTGCCCCGAGCCCGATCGCGAGGTTCTGCTCGGGGTGGCCCTGCCTAAGGTCCGGTTGCACGCCCCGGAAGCGTCCGCGCCCGCCAAGCTGCGCCTGGCGCTGCGTCTTGCCGGCTCGGGAGAGCGGCCATGAGCCTGACGGAGGTCGCGCGCGAGCCGGCCGCGGACCAGGCCGCCGCCGCCCGGCGCCGCCGGGTGGTCCTGATCACCGGCATGTCCGGGGCCGGCCGCTCGACGGCGCTGAAGGCGCTCGAGGATATCGGCTATGAGGCGGTGGACAACCTGCCGCTCAAGCTTCTGCCCGCGCTGGTCGGCGAAGCGGGCGATCGCCCGGTCGCGGTCGGGATCGACACGCGCACCCGCGATTTCGCCATCGCCTTCGTGATCGACGAGCTGGACGCGCTGAGGCGCGACCCCGCCTTCGAGGTGCGCCTGGTCTTCCTCGACTGCGAGGACGAGGTCCTGCGCCGGCGCTTCACCGAGACGCGCCGCCGCCATCCGCTGGCGCTGGACCGCCCCGTGACGGACGGCATCGCCCGCGAGCGGCAGCTGCTCGCCCCCTTGCGCGACCGGGCCGACCAGGTGATCGACACCTCGGGCCTGGCGATCGGCGATTTGCGGCGGCTGCTGCAGGCGGGCGCGGGGCCGAGCGAGTCCGCCAAGCTCGCCGTCTTCGTGGTCTCCTTCGCTTACCGGAACGGCCTGCCGCGCGATGCGGACCTGGTGTTCGACGTGCGCTTCCTGCGCAACCCGCACTACGTGCCCGAGCTCAAGCCCCGGACCGGCCGCGACGCCGAGGTGCGAGGCTATGTCGAGGCCGATCCCGCATTCGCACCCTGGTTCGAGCGCCTGACCCAATGGCTCCGCCCCCTGCTGCCGCGCTTCGAGGAGGAGGGGAAAAGCTATCTGACCATCGGCATCGGCTGCACCGGCGGGCGCCATCGCTCCGTGACCGTCGCCGAGCGCCTGGCCGCCTGGTTCGCCGCCGAGGGCCGGCGGGCCGAGCTGCGCCATCGGGACATCGAGAGCGAGGCCGCATGAGCGAGGCCGCACCCTTCAAGAAACGAGAGGTTGGAAGAAGCATGATCGGAATGGTCCTCGTGACCCATGGCCGCCTGGCGGCCGAGTTCGTGGCCGCGCTCGAACATGTGGTCGGCAAGCAGGAACGCATCGCCGCCGTCTGCATCGGACCGGAGGACGACATGGAGGCCCGACGCAGCGAGATCATCGAACGCATCGCCGAGGTGGATGCCGGCCAGGGCGTGGTGCTGCTGACCGACATGTTCGGCGGAACGCCCTCCAACCTCGCGATATCGGTGCTGGACCGCGGCAATATCGAGGTGATCGCCGGCGTGAACCTGCCGATGCTGATCAAGCTCGCCACCGTGCGCGCGACCGAGAGCCTGCCGCGGGCGGTGGCCAGCGCGCAGGAGGCGGGACGCAAATACATCAACGTCGCCTCCCATCTTCTGGCCGGCGCGCAGCAGCGCAAGCGCAACGCCTGACAGGACAGGCGACCCGAATCCGCGCGGTATGGGCATGACGGGCGGCAACGAACGGC
>JAREAF010000503.1 GCA_029240475.1 Rhodospirillales bacterium
TGCCGTCGACGATGATCTTGCCCTTCTGGTGCTCCTCCAGGCGGTTGATGCAGCGGATCAGCGTCGATTTGCCGGAACCCGACGGCCCGCAGATGACGATGCGCTCGCCCTTGTAGACGGTCAGGTCGATATCCTTGAGGACATGGAACTGGCCGTACCATTTGTGCACGCCGACCATCTGGATCATGACCTCGTCGGCGGCGGCGGAACGAAGAGTGGCGGCGGATGCGGCCATGGCGGTCCCCTAGCGCTTGTGTCCGGTATGCAGCTTGCGCTCGAGATACATGGAGTAACGCGACATCGCAAAGCAGAAGACGAAATAGGTGGCGGCGGCGAAGGCGTAGGCCTCCTTGGCGAGCCCCCGCCATTGCGCGTCATGCGTGGAGGCCTGGACGATCCCGAGCAGATCATAGAGGCCGATGATGAGGACCAGACTGGTGTCCTTGAACAGGCCGATGAAGGTGTTGACCATGCCCGGGATGACGATCCGCAGCGCCTGCGGCAGGACGATCAGGCCCATCATCTTCCAATAGCCCAGGCCGAGCGCCTTGGCGCCCTCATACTGGCCGCGCGGGATCGCCTGCAGCCCGCCGCGCACCACTTCGGCCATATAGGCGGCTGCGAAGAGCGCAAAGCCGACGACGGCCCGCATCAGCTTGTCGAAATTGACCCCGACGGGCAGAAACAGGGGCAGCATCACCGAGGACATGAACAGCACCGTGATCAGCGGCACGGCGCGCACGAACTCAATAAAGGTGACGCACATCATGCGGATGATCGGCAGGTCGGAGCGGCGCCCCAATGCCAGCAGGATGCCGAACGGCACCGAGGTGACGATGCCCACGGTGGCGATGATGAGGGTGAGCATGAGCCCGCCCCAAAGCCGCGTCTCCACCTCCTCAAGGCCGAACATGCCGCCATAGAACAGCGCGAACCCGACGAACGGGTAGATCACGAACAGGAAGACGGCGATCCACTTCTTGTACGGCACGCCGTCGAGCAGAAGCGCGAAGATCGAGCCGAACAGCAGCAGGAATGCCAGATTGACGCGCCAGCGCTCGTCAGCGGGGTAGAACCCGTACATGTATTGCGCGAAGCGGGCGTTCACGATCGTCCAACATGCGCCTTCCTTGTCTGCGCCCTCGGCAGTATTGCAAGGCTCGCGCGTCGTCCCCAGCCAAGTCGCGTCGAGGAAAGCCCATTCAATCAGCGGGGGAATTATGTAAACCAGGATACCGACGCTCAGGACGGTCAGCAGCACGTTCAGCGGAGAGGAGAACAGGTTGGCCCGCATCCAGCCGATCACGCCGGTGGTGGCCGCCGGGGGCGGCAGCGAGGGATGGGTTCCGGGCGCGTAGCGCTCCTGTTCGGTGGCGGTCATCGATTATCTCTCCACCAGCGCGATCCGGCGGTTGTACCAGTTCATGAAAGCCGAGATGGTGAGGCTGATGGTCAGATAGACCAGCATGGTAATTGCGATGGTTTCGATCGCTTGTCCGGTCTGGTTGAGCGTGGTGCCGGCGAAGACCGCCACCAGCTCCGGATAGGCGATGGCAATCGCTAGCGAGGAGTTCTTGGTCAGATTGAGATATTGGCTCGTCAGCGGCGGGATGATCACGCGCAACGCCTGCGGCAGGATCACCAGGCGCGTGACCTGGCCGGGCCGCAGGCCCATCGCCATGGCCGCTTCCGTCTGGCCCCGGCTGACGGCGAGAATGCCCGAGCGCACGATCTCGGCGATGAAGGCGGAGGTGTAGAGCGTCAGCGCCAGCAGAAGCGCGAGCAGCTCGGGCACGAGCACCGTGCCTCCGCGATAGTTGAAGCCGGTCAGCTCAGGATATTCCCACGACCAGGGAATGCCGAGCAGCAGCGCGACAAGGGTGGGCAGCAGCACGATCAGCGCGAAATTCACCCGCAAGGTCGGGAAGGGCTGGCCCGTGCGCTCCCGGCGGATGCGGGCCCAGCGCCCGATCGCGAAGGCGGCGCCGATCGCCACCACCAGGGCCGCCAGCACCCAGGAGAAGCCGGGCTCCAGCACCGGCGCCGGCATGTAGAAGCCGCGCTGGTTGAGAGAGAAGGATCCGAACCATAGGCTGCTCTGGCGCACACCCGGCAACGCAGCGAGCACCGCGAAGTACCAGAAGATGATCTGCAGCAGCAGCGGGATGTTGCGCAGCGTCTCGATATAGACCGTCGCCAGCCGCCCGATCAGCCAGTTGCGCGACAGGCGCAGGATGCCCACCAGGAACCCGAGCACCGTCGCGAGGACCACGCCGATCGAGGAGACGAACAACGTGTTGAGGATGCCGACCAGGAGCACCCTTCCGTAGGTGTCCGTGGCCTTGTAGGGGATCAGCGTGAAGCTGATGTCGAAGCCGGAGGTGTTCCAGAGAAACCCGAACCCGGAGGCGATGCCGCGGCGTTGCAGGTTCTGCGCGGTGTTGTAGGTGATGAAGGCGGCGAACGCCAGCAGCGCCAGGAGCACCAGGACCTGGAACAGGATCCCGCGGACGCGCTGGTCATACCAGAACGGGGTCGCCGATCCTCGCTTGACCGCTTCGGTCTGGACAGCCATGAGACAATCCGCTGAGTGCGAAGGCGTCACATCCGACCGGTGTTTCAAACCGGCCGGATGTGACGGACCTTACGGCTAGCCTCTTATCGGATCGGCGGAGCGTAGAGCAGCCCGCCCTTGCTCCACAGCTGGTTCAAGCCGCGAGCCAGGCGAAGCGGCGTCTTCTCGCCGACATTGCGCTCGAAGCTCTCGCCGTAGTTGCCGACCTGCTTGATGATCTGGTAGGCCCAGTCCGGGTTGACTTTGAGCTGCTGACCCATGTCGCCCTCGACGCCGAGCATGCGGCGCACTTCGGGGTTCTGGCTTTCCGCCTTCAACTGATCGACGTTCGCCTGAGTGATGCCGAACTCCTCGGCGATGACCATCGCGTTGAGCGTCCAGCGGACGATGTCCTCCCACTCGTTGTCGCCGTGGCGAACGACGGGACCGAGCGGCTCCTTGGAGATGATCTCGGGCAGAATGACGTGCTCGGTCGGGTTCTTGAGCACCGAACGCTCGGCGGCAAGACCGGACGCATCGGTGGTGAAGGCATCGCAACGGCCTTCGTCATAGGCCGTGCGGGCTTCGTCCGCCTTCTCGAACACCACCGACTTCAGTTCCATGTTGTTGGTGCGGAAATAGTCGGTGAG
>JAREAF010000504.1 GCA_029240475.1 Rhodospirillales bacterium
TGCCTACGTCTTGGTGTTCAACAGCACTACAGGCCTGGGTGAACTTTGGCATGATGCGAACTGGAGTGACATCGGTGACCGACATCAGGTCGCGACTTTCAATGACATAGATGCAGCTACGGAACTTACCGGACTCACCAATGCTAACTTCGCGGAGTGGATCTAGTCCTGGAGAGTTGAGGTCTCGTGATGTCAACCCACCCGACCCCCTCCGCCCTTGGGGCGGTGATGAAGGAGGCCAGGCGTGCAGCCTGGCCGCTCATCCTGTTCAGCGCCGGCATCAACCTTTTGATGCTGACGGCGGCGCTCTACATGCTGCAGGTCTACAACCGCGTGCTGTCCAGCCACAGCATCGAGACGCTGGCGGCGCTGACGCTGGTTGCGCTCTTCGCGCTGGCGACGCTGGCCGGACTCGAGGCGGTGCGCTCGCGCCTGCTGGTCACCGTCGGCACCTGGATGGGGGCCCGGCTGTCCCCGGTGCTGCTCGCCGCCTCGGTCGAGCAGGCCGCGGCCAGCCCCGGCCAGGGCAACACCCGGACGCTGCGCGACCTCGAGCAGGTGAAGAGCTTCTTCACCGGGCCGACGATCTTTCCGATCCTCGACGCGCCCTGGGCGCCGATCTTCTTCGCCGCGATCTTCCTCATGCATCCATGGCTCGGCTGGCTGGCGCTCGGCGGCGGCGCCGTGCTGCTCGTCCTGGCGCTGGTCACCGAAGCCGCCACGCGCGGCCCCATCGCCGAAGCCGGCGCCATGCAGGCGAAGGCCTATGCGCAGGCGGAAGCGGCAATCCGCAACGCCGAGGCCGTGCAGGCCATGGGCATGCTCGATGCGCTCATCGACCGCTGGGGGCCGCTGCAGGCGAAGGCCAGCGAAGGCCAGGCGTCGGCCAGCATCCGCGCCGGGCTGATCGCCGCGGCGGCGCGCGCGCTCAGGCTCACGCTGCAGGTGGGCGTGCTCGGCCTCGGCGCCTGGCTGACGCTGCACTCGGAAACCACGGCAGGCGTCATGGTTGCGGCGGCGATCCTGATGGGGCGGGCGCTGGCGCCGGTCGAGCAGGCGATCGGCACCTGGAAGGCGATCGTCTCGGCCCGCGCGGCATATCTGCGGCTCCACGCCGCGGCCGGCGCACAGGGGCGGGAAAATCCTGGGCTGCCGCTGCCGCGGCCCAAAGGCGCGGTCGATGTGGAGAATCTGGTGCTTGCCCGCCAGGGCGGCGGCGAGCCGATCCTGAAGGGGATCAATTTCCGGCTGGCGCCCGGCGAGGTCATGGCGCTGATCGGGCCGAGCGCGGCCGGCAAGACCAGCCTGGCGCGGCTGATCGCCGGGGCCTGGCGGCCGACGGCGGGACGGGCGCTGCTCGACGGGATGGACGTGGCGCATTGGCGCGCGCAAGACCGCGGCCAGTACGTCGGCTACCTGCCGCAGGACATCGAGCTGTTTTCGGGAACCGTCGCCGAGAATGTGGCGCGCTTCCGGGAGCTCGACCGCGACACTGTCCGCGAGGTCATCCGGGCGGCCGAAGCCGCCGGCGTCCATGAGCTCATCAAGAGCCTGCCCAAGGGCTATTCGACCGAGATCGGCGAGGCGGGTGCAGTGCTGTCGGGCGGCCAGCGGCAGCGCATCGCGCTGGCCCGCGCGCTGTTCGGCAAGCCGGCGCTGCTGGTGCTGGACGAGCCGAACTCCAATCTCGACCGCGACGGCGAGGTTGCACTTCAGGCGGCGCTCGGCGCCGCCAAGCAAGCCGGCACCACGATCATCCTGGTCGCCCACCGTCCGAGCGTCATGGAAAGCGTCGACAAGGTGCTGGTGCTCAGCCGCGGGCAGCTGGATCTGTTCGGCCCGCGCGATGCCGTGCTGAACGAACTGGCGGCAAGGGCGCGCAAGGCCTCTCCGGCGCCCATCCTCGGCGTGGTGAAAGCGTGAAACCGCTGCTCGCCGGCCGCGCCGGTCACGGAGAATGAAGGCAATGCAGGCTGCCGCATCCCTTCCCCAGGCAAACGGCGGAGCAGCGGAACCGCTGCGCCTCGGCGGCGTCGTTCGCGCCGGGCTGCTCATCGCCTTCCTTTTCTTCGGCGTGTTCGGGGGCTGGGCGGCGCTGGCGCCGCTCGACAGCGCGGCCGTCGCGCAAGGCGTCATCAAGGTGGCGGGGGAGCGCAAGCTCGTGCAGCATCTCGAGGGCGGCATCGTCGCGGCGGTCAATGCCGAAAATGGCGACGTGGCCGAGGCCGGCGAGGTGCTGATCCGGCTCGACGACACCCTGGCTCGGGCGCAACTGGAACTCGTGGAGAGCCGCATCGCCTCCCGCGAGGCGCTGGCTGCGCGGCTGCGGGCCGAGCGCGACGGCAAGGTGGAGATCGCCTTCGATCCGGCGCTGCTCGGCGCGGATGCCGCCGACGCCGCCCGCGACGCGGTCACCGCCCAGCGCAATGTTTTCGAGGCGCGGCGCCAGGGGCTCATGGACGAGAAGGACATTCTGGGCCAGCGGCTGCGGCAGGCCGAAAACGAAATCGACGGCCTCATGGAGCTCATCGCGATACAGGAAGAGCAGATCGCCGCCATCGGCAGCGAGGCCGGCGATCTCGAAAAGCTGACCGAGAAGGGCCTCACCACCACGGAACGGCAGCTGGCGCTGCGCCGCCAGGAGCGCGAGATCCAGGGCGAGCGCGCCACCAACGTGGCGGCGGCCGCGCGTGCCCGCAGCACGATCGCCGAGATCGAATTGCGGATCCTCAACCTCGCCACGGTGCGGCTCAACGAAACGGTCGAAGAGCTCAGCAAGGTGGAGGCCGAACTGTTCGACCTGCAGCAGCAGCGGCGCGCCGCCGCGGACGTGCTTGGCCGCACCGACATCGTGGCGCCGGTGGACGGCGTCGTCATGGGCCTGGCGGTCCACACGGCCGGCGGCGTGGTGCGGCCCGGCGAGACGCTGATGTCGATCGTTCCGCTCGGGAAGCAGCTGGTCGTCGAGGCGATGGTGCGGCCCGAGGACATCGAGACGATCGCCGCCGGCCAGACCGCCCATGTGAACTTTTCGGGGCTCGCCCGCTACAATCTTCCACCGCTCGAAGGCGTGGTCGAGGTGGTCTCCGCCGACCGCCTGGTCGAAGAGCGCACCGGCGCACCCTATTTCGCCGCGACGGTCCTGATCGACGAACAGGAGCTCGACAAGCTCCAGGGTCACAAGCTGCTGCCCGGGATGAC
>JAREAF010000505.1 GCA_029240475.1 Rhodospirillales bacterium
TGAAGCTTTTACTCCCCAAACACGCCCTCGAACTCCTCGACCAGGACGCGGTCGAGTTCTTCGGGCGAAACCGCCAGGCCCAGCTTCGCCAACGAGGTGACGCCGCGGTCGGCGATGCCGCAGGGCACGATCCCTTCGAAATGCGAGAGGTCGGGGTCGCGGTTGATCGAGACGCCGTGATAGGTCACCCAGCGGCGCACGCGCACGCCGATCGCGGCGATCTTCTCCTCGGCGCCGGTCGGCCGGGCCACCCAGATGCCGACGCGTCCGGACCGGCGCTCGCCGCGCACTCCGAAGCGCGCCAAGGTCCGGACGAGCCATTCCTCCAGGTCCTGGACATAGCGGCGCAGGTCCGCGCGCCCGTGCCGCTGCAGGTCCAGCATCACATAGCCCACGCGCTGGCCGGGCCCGTGATAGGTGTATTGGCCGCCGCGCCCGGTCTGGAACACGGGAAAGCGCTCCGGCTGCACGAGGTCCGAAGGCTTGGCGCTGGTCCCGGCGGTGTAGAGCGGCGGGTGCTCTAGCAGCCAGACCAGCTCCGGCGCGCGGCCCTCGGCGATGGCGGCGACGCGCTCCTCCATGGTCCGGAGCGCTTCCGGATAGGGCACCTGACGGCCCTCCAGGCGCCATTCCAGGCGCTCTGAAGCAGCCTCCCGCAAACCCGTCGCAGCCCTCATGAAACAGCGCCTCGCCCTTGCCCTCGGCCCGTCATTTTGCTATTCCCCTGCGGCCCCTCGAAGCAAGCTCTTCGGGCGGCTCCAGCCCCGGGCGGTCGTGGCGGAACTGGTAGACGCGCAGCGTTGAGGTCGCTGTGGGCGAAAGCCCGTGGAAGTTCGAGTCTTCTCGACCGCACCATCATCTGAAAAGACGCTTCTAACCCACTGCCGGGCCTTGCTGGCCTCAAGAGTTCGTCGCTAGAGTGCCGCGAAATCGAGGGGGCCTGCCGGGCTTCCGCAACCCTCGCTGGGGCCATCTTCCGCTTGGCTGAAGATCTTCGCACCAACGCATTGGAATATCACCGATTTCCCACCCCTGGGAAGCTGGCGATCGTGGCCACCAAGCCGCTCGCCAACCAGCGCGACCTGGCGCTGGCCTACTCGCCGGGCGTGGCCGCCGCCTGCGATGCGATCACCGAGGACCCGGCGGAGGTGTTCCACCTGACCGGGCGCGGCAACCTGGTCGGGGTGATCACCAACGGTACGGCCGTGCTCGGCCTGGGCTCGATCGGCCCGCTCGCCGCCAAGCCGGTGATGGAAGGCAAGGCCGTCCTCTTCAAGAAATTCGCCGGCATCGACGTCTTCGACATCGAGATCAACGAGACCGACACCGACAAGCTGGTCGACATCATCGCCAGCCTGGAGCCGACCTTCGGCGGGATCAATCTGGAGGACATCAAGGCCCCGGAATGTTTCGAGGTGGAGCGGCGCCTGCGCGACCGGCTCAAAATCCCCGTCTTCCATGACGACCAGCATGGCACCGCCATCATCGTCGCCGCCGCCATCGTCAATGGGCTCAAGGTCGTGGGCAAGAAGCTGGAGGAGGTCAAGCTCGTCGCGTCGGGAGCGGGCGCGGCGGCGCTCGCCTGCCTCGACCTCCTGGTCGATATGGGCCTGCCGCTGGAGCACATCACGGTCACCGACATCGCCGGTGTGGTCTGGCGCGGCCGCACTGAGCTGATGGACCCGCGCAAGGCGCGCTACGCACAGGACACCAAGGCGCGGAAGCTGGCGGAGGTGATCGACGGCGCCGACGTCTTCCTCGGCCTTTCCGCGCCCAATGTGCTGAAGCCGGAGATGGTCGCCAAGATGGCGGAGCAGCCGCTGATCCTGGCGCTGGCCAACCCCACCCCGGAAATCCTGCCGGAGGATGCGCGGGCCGTGCGCCCTGACGCCGTGATCGCGACCGGCCGCTCGGACTATCCCAACCAGGTCAACAACGTCCTCTGCTTTCCCTTCATCTTCCGGGGCGCGCTCGACGTCGGCGCGACGCAGATCAACGAGGCGATGAAAATCGCCGCCGTCCGCGCCCTCGCCGATCTCGCCCAGGCCGAGCCGAACGACGTGGTCGCCGCGGCCTATGGTGGGCAGAGCCTCAGCTTCGGCCCGGAATATCTCATTCCGCGGCCGTTCGACCCGCGCCTGATCGTCGAGATCGCCACCGCCGTCGCCAAAGCCGCGATGGAGAGCGGCGTCGCCGCGCGGCCGATCGAAGATTTCAAGGCCTATCGCGAGCGGCTGAGCCAGTTCGTGTTCCGCTCCGGCCTGCTGATGAAGCCGATGTTCGAGGCTGCGCGCCACGACCCGCGCCGCGTCGTCTTCGCGGAGGGCGAGGACGAGCGCGTCTTGCGCGCCGCGCAGGTGGCGGTGGATGACGGCCTGGCCAAGCCGATCCTGATCGGAAGGCGCGAGGTGGTGAGCCGGCGCATCGAGCGCCTCGGCCTGCGCATCCGTGCGGGCGAGCATTTCGAGCTGGTCGATCCTCAGTCCGACCCGCGCTACAACGATTACTGGACCCAGTATCACCGCATCATGGAGCGGCGCGGCGTCTCGCCGGAGATCGCGCGCACCATCGTGCGCACCCGCACCACCGTGATCGGCGCGCTCATGGTCAAGCGCGGCGAGGCCGATGCCGTCATCTGCGGCACCGCCGGGCGCTACGAGCGCCAGCTCCGCCACATCCTCGAGGTGATCGGGCTGAAGCGCGGCGTGCGCGACCCGGCGGCGATGAGCGTGCTGATCGTGCCGCGCGGGACCTTCTTCTTTGCCGACACCTATGTGACGCCCGATCCGGACGCCGAGCGGATCGCCGAGATGACGCTGCTCGCGGCCGAGGCGGTGGAGCGCTTCGGCATCAAGCCGAAGGTCGCGCTGCTGTCGCATTCCAGCTTCGGCACCGCGGAGACTCCCTCGGCCCGCAAGATGCGCGCCGCGCTGGCGCTCGTGGTCGCCAACCGGCCGGACCTCGAGGTTGAAGGCGAGATGCACGCCGACGCCGCGCTGTCGGAAGAGATCCGCGCGCGCATCTTCCCCAACTCGCGCCTCAAGGGTCAGGCGAACCTCCTGGTCCTGCCCGACCTGGACGCGGCCAACATCGCTTACAACCTGGTCAAGGTGATCGCCGACGGGCTGGCGGTCGGGCCGATCCTGATCGGCGTCGCCCAACCCGCCCACATCCTCACCCCCTCGGTCACGGTGCG
>JAREAF010000506.1 GCA_029240475.1 Rhodospirillales bacterium
GCTGCTCGCCACCACGTCAGCAGTGGCCGGTCGCCCTTCCGCGCGAGCACATGCAGGCGCGGCTGATACGCACTCCGGCCAGCCTTTCGCGGGTTGCCCGCGGTCTCGAGCGGTTCGTGGAGGAGGCCCTTTCCCGGCTCGCAGACCGGCGGCTCTCACGCGATGAGCAGGCAACGATTGTTCGAGCGACCCGACATTCCGACCAAAGTGCGATGGCCGGACTGGTGGAAGGTGAAGCCGTAGCAGTTTCGCACGACCATAGTCATCTGCGTCCGTCGCCGGACTGAGCAAGCGTGCGCGCAATGCCAAGAAGCTGGGCGACGGCGCTTTCGATCGAGTTTTGCAACGAAACGAACAGCCGGCGTCGCTCCGACAATTCGGCGCGCAGTGCCGCTGCATGCCTCCTCACTTGGTCTGGGGCGACCGAACCCTCCGATCGGCGCGTCTCGACGAAGTGGCGCCCGTCCAGGGTCTCGCGAAGCTTGTCATCCGAGAAGGTGGTCGTGATGCCTGCGCTTTCGTGCGCCGCGTGGGCGAGGTGCTTCGCCTGAACGGTTCTCGGCGTAAGGCCCGCCTCGATTGCGCGACGCACGAATACGGCGACGATCTGGTGCGCACTGCGGAAGCTGATGTCGTGCATACGGACCAGCTCGTCAGCGAGGTGACTGGTTGTGCTCCAATACGCATCCGCATTGGCGGCCATGCGCTCGCGATTGACCGTCAACGTCCGTACGGTCTCATCCATCAGGCGGAGGACACCGTAGGTGACCTCGGCGAAGCGCCCGAAGAGGTCGTCCGCAAAGGTGAAATCGAGATCTGTTGAGAAGGCCGGCCGCTGGCACCCCATCACCGTCGCGAGCCATCCCGTCGCCTGACCCCCGATCGACTTCACGCGTTCCAGCGAATGCGGGTTCTTCTTCTGCGGCATGATGCTGCTCGTGCCCGCGAGACTGTCCGCGACCTCGACATAGCCAAACTCGAAGCTGTGCCAGACGTAAAGATCGGTCGCGAACCGGCCAAGGTCGCTCGCGAGGATGGCGAGGCAGGCGGTCGTCTCCTCGATATGGTCGCGCGCAAATTCGCCCGCGTCGCATGAATTCACGACAATCCCATCATGACCGAGGAGCTCCGCCGTGCGGCGGCGATCAATTGGCCATGAGGTGCCCGCATTGGCGGCGCCGCCGAGCGCGGACAGATTCGTGCGCGGATAGGCATCAGCAAGGCGCGCGACGTCGCGGGAGAGGATTGAAGCCTGTCGCATTAGGTAGTGGCCGAAGGTCCAGGGCTGCGCATGCTGAAAATGCGTGTAGCCGGGCATCAGCGTGTCGGCATGCGCTTCGGCCTGGTCCAGCACGCCATCAAGAAGGTCGAGCAGCGCCGCACCAAGTCGGATGAGCAAGTCCCGCTGAAACAGGCGCTCCGCGGCCGCATCCTGATCGTTTCGGCTGCGCCCGGTCTGGAGGAGCCCCGCAATGTCCTCGCCGAGCTCACGGCCGAGCCACTGCTCCGCATGAACGAGATAGGAATTGGAGTTGTCGAGCCAGGGGAAGCTTTTCGCGTCCATCCCGTTCAGGCGGAGAAGGCCCGTCAGCAGCCGAGCCCCACGCTCCCGCGACAGGATGCCGGTCTCGATCAACATGACGACGTGGGCGAGATCGACGAGGGTGTAGCTGTCGCAAAGCCGGTGCAGCCGCGAGAACTGGGCCTTCTCCTCGAACTCGATCAGCACGTCACTCCGAGCGCCGAGGCGCGCGTTCTCGAGAAACACTTCGTCGTGTGGGGCGGAGGTCATGCGGTTCGGCGCCTTTCATCGGAGAACGAGAATCCGCCGTTCGTGGCCGCGGCGAGAACACCCGCCATCAGCCGAACGCCGATGCCGATATCAGCTTCCTCGAAATCGAAATTAATCGCGTGGTGGCCGGCAGCGAGGTCGCTGCCGAGGATGAGATAGGCAGCGAGGCCCCCCTGGTCCTGGACGCGGTGCATAAAGAACGCGGCATCGTCACCGCCGCCCAGCGGCCAGTCGTCATGGACCCGCTCGATGTCAGGCAGCGCCTCAGCCACCGCGCGGATGAGGGACGCGGCGGGGGGGCTCGTTTCAGCCCCGATCGTGCGTCCCATCTCCGTTACCACGAGCTCGCAGCCATGGGCGGCGGCGATGCCGTCGAGCGTCCAGCGCGCGCGCCGTTCCATGTGGTCGAGCGCCGCCGCAGCCTCGCCGCGGAGCTCGATCTCGAGCTCCGCCCGGTCGGCGATCACGTTGCGCGCGGTGCCGCCCTGGAAACGCCCGACATTGACATGGGTGGCGAGGCATCCATGGCGCGGCAGCGCGTAAAGTGCGGTCACAGCCTGGGCGCCCGCGAGCAGGGCGTTGCGACCGTTCTCGGGATTGCCCGCCGCATGCGCGGCCGTGCCGCGGAAGACGACATCCCATTTCGCGGAGAACATCATGCTCTTCGCCGCGCAGGCAATCTCGCGGCTGGGCAGATCGCAGCCGAGATGAAGGGCCACAAAGAGATCCACGCCGTCGACGGCCCCGGCTTCGACCATGGCGCGAGCGCCGCGGCCGCCTTCTTCCGCCGGCTGGAAGATCAGACGCAGCGTGCCGGACCAGCTCGTGTCGTTCTGGGCGGCGAACTCGGCAATGGCGAGCCCGATGGTGGCATGCCCGTCATGACCGCAGGCATGCATCAGTCCCGGCGCGGCGGAGGCAAAGCCCAGGCGGCGCGGCCGATGCATATCGCTGGAATCCTCGTTGAGCGCGAGCGCATCGACGTCGAAGCGCATGGCGACGATCGGTCCCTCGCTACGCCGTAGCTCGGCGATGAGCGCTGTCGTGCCGTCCGGCATGCGCTCCACGTCCTCCACAAGAGCGCCGGATGCGAGCGCCTGCGCCTTTGCAGCTTCGATCGCGGATGCCGGCGGCGCACCGATGATCGCTTCGCGGCTGATCGCGTCCGGTCCAAGGCGCAGGGTGTATCCGAGCGGACGAAGCCGCTGGGCAAGCTTCGAGATCGTGCGATACTCGGTGAAGCCCAGCTCCGGGTGCCGGTGCAAGTCCCGGCGAAACGCCAGCCAGTCGGGCAGCCGGCGCAAGATGAAGGGGTCGATCCCGCTCACGACGCCGTGTTGCCGCCGATTAGCGAGATGGCTTCCCTCATGTCGGTGGTTGGGCCGAGCTCTA
>JAREAF010000062.1 GCA_029240475.1 Rhodospirillales bacterium
CCGGAACTTGTCGGGAAAGATGCTTGTTGTTTCTCTTGCGCGATGAAAGCGGGTCGGGCGGTCGGGGCTTGAACGCGACGCCTGCGCAGGCGTCTGGCATCCACCTCGTCCGGCGAGGGGGCGCCGCACCCGCACCCCTCACGCACGCGTCGCGTTCAAGCCCCGACCGCCCGACCCGCTTTCATCGCGCAAGAGAAACAACAAGCATCTTTCCCGACAAGTTCCGGCCTGCCCGCCAGCAGAGCGGAAGGGCGCGAGAGCCGGGGCCCTCGAACGTTGACAGCCCGAGGACCCTTCTCTAGAACCCGGTATCGCATACGCCGTGAGCCAAGCCTTCTCTCGTGCGGAGGGGTGGCCGAGAGGCTGAAGGCGGCGGTTTGCTAAACCGTTATAGGGGCTTAAACCCCTATCGTGGGTTCGAATCCCATCCCCTCCGCCATCTATTCCCGCGCTAAGCGCAAGTGGTGTCGCCGCTCCTCCGAACGGCCGAGATCATCGGATCCGCGGCACCCATTTTGCGCTGGCCAGCGCCACTCCCGCCGAATCTAGGCGGCGCGCTCTTGGCGCTCAGGCGGGCGGCAGCCGTGGGCGGGTTCGGCGCAGGCACATTATCCGCCAAGCCCGCCCTGCCCTGCGCCCCGCCCTATCATCTGCTTGTGCGCTCCGCGCGCGGCTATGCGGCGTTTGCGGGTCAGGATGCGGAGGCCCCTCGTGAGAAATGCGCTGGGGGGATCCGCAACTCGCAGCATAGGCCCCTCTCCTCCCACCGCAGGTCGACGTCACCTCCTGTCTGATTGGGCAGCACGGATTGGATGAGATGCGTGCCGAAGCCCCGGACGCTTGGCTCGCGAACCCGCGGTCCGCCCCGCTCGGCCCATACCAGCCGAATCCCGTCCTCCCCGACCGTCCAAGAAAGGCTCACCTCGCCGCCTTCCACGGACAATGCTCCGTACTTGCTGGCGTTGGTGGCCAGCTCGTTGACGGTGAGCGAAAGCGCCTGGGCGGTGGTGGCGTCGACGAAGATGCTGGGCCCTCCCAGGCGGATGTGCGTGACCGAGCTGCGGAACGGCGACAAGGTCTCGTCCAGCAGCGCGTTCAGCGGGGCCCCGCGCCACTCGTTCTCGGCCACATGGGTGTGGGCAAGCGCCAGGATCCGGATCCGCCCCTCGAGGGCGGCGATGTACTCCTCGTGGGTCTTGGCGCGGGTAAGGTGAAGCAACGATTGCACGATCTGCAGGACGTTCTTGGACCTGTGGTCGACTTCCCGGCGCAGCAGTTCGAGCCGCTCTCGGGCTTCGACCTGCTGGGAGATGTCGCGGGCGATCTTGGAGGCGCCGATGATCTTGCCGGTCTGGTCGCGAAGCGGCGACACGGTAAGCGAGATGTGAACGATCGAACCGTCCTTGCGCCGCCGCTGCGTCTCGAAGTGGTCGATCCGCTCTCCCGCGCTCAGCCGCCGCAAGATGGCGGCCATCTCGTTCGGCCTGTCGGGCGGCGCAAGGATTGAGATCGGCCGCCCGATCATCTCCTCGGCCGTATACCCGAACAGTCGTTCGGCAGCCCTATTCCAGCTGGTGACAGTGCCATCCAGACCCTTGCTGACGATCGCATCGTCCGAGGAGTCGACGATGGACGCCAACAGCCTAATGGCAAGGTAGTCTGGCAACTCGGACATCGTCCCCCCGCGATAGTGGGAGTTGCATGGTGCAACACCGTACCGGATTGAGCCCCGACCCTGAGAGACAATAACGCGGTGCGGCAGCACAGCCACAGGCGCGCCTCGGTCGGTGGTCGGTGGTTTGCGGCCGCGCAGCCAAAGGCCCGCCGCGGCCGGCCATGCCCGGTCGGGCTGCGAGGGGAGCACGCGGGCGGCTTGGCTGCGCTTTGGAGGTTCCTTTACGCGTTTGCGGCATGATCGGATACCGCCGGCGCGACCTCGGGCGTCGGCAGTCGCGCGCGCTGACGAGGGGCAGTCAGTGGGGCGGTCCGCCCCTCGTCAGGCCGCGGCGCTCCTAAAACGGCATCCGGCCCTCGCTCGCGAACAAACGTCCTCGGTGCTTTCGAGCCGAGCCGGACGCTGGACGACGCGATCCAACCGCATCGTTCGTCCTTCCCTCTAAATTCAAGAGGTTGCGGCGGCTTCTGAAACCGCCGCCTCGCCGAAGGGTTCACTGCGGCCACCCTTTGTCACCGAGGCGTGCATGCGCATCCACCATCTGAATTGCGGCACCTTTTGCCCGGTCGGCGGTCCGTTGATGGATGGCGCAAGCCGCGGACCCTTGGGCCGGCTCGTCTGCCACTGCCTGCTCGTCGAGACCGATCGCGGCCTTGTGCTCGTCGACACGGGCTTGGGGCTGGAGGATACCCGCCGGCCCTATCCGCGCCTCAGCCGCTTCTACGTGAACCTGTTGAACATCCAGCTCGATCCGGAGGAAACGGCGGTCCGGCAGGTTCAGGAGCTTGGCTTCCGGCCCGAGGATGTGCGCCACATCGTGCTCACCCATTTGGATTTCGATCATGCCGGAGGGCTGGAGGATTTCCCGCAGGCCACCGTGCATGTGATGTCGGCCGAGCTCGATGCCGCGGAGCGTCGGCGCCGCGGCTTTGTGGCCCAGCGGCGATATCGACCGAGCCAGTGGGACGACGTCACCCGCTGGCGCCGTTACGATTCGGGCGGCGAGCCCTGGTACGGCTTCAGCGCGGTTCGCGGCCTGGAAGGGCTGCCCCCGGAGATTCTGCTGGTCCCGTTGCCGGGCCACACCTGGGGCCATGCCGGCATCGCCGTCGATGTCGGCAGGCACTGGCTCCTGCATGCGGGCGACGCCTATTTCTATCGTGGAGAAATGGGCCGCGACCGGCGCTGCACGCCGGGGCTGCGCGCCTACCAGCGGCTGATGGAGGTGGATCGCCGGGCTCGGCTGGCCAATCAGGACCGGCTTCGGCGCCTCGCGCTCGACAAGGCAGGCGAGGTGCGCCTGTTCTGCGCACATGATCCGGTCGAGTTCGAGCGCATGCGGGCGAGCGCGCCCATCGGCGAGAGCCTGCGCGTCTGAGCCGCGCCGACGGTCTCACTCCTCCGGCGCGGCCCCGCAGGGCACGACCGCGAGCCAGCGCGCATCGAACTCGCCGGGATGGGCTTCGACCGTCTCGTAGCAAACGCGCCGATCGCCGGCGCCCGTGCAGGCCACGAGAAGCACTGCCGCGACGCTCACCAGTATCAAACGCACCATAGTTTTCTCGTCTGCGGATCGGCGCCCGCGCGGGAATGCCGGCATGGAGGCGCGCGGCGGCGAAGGGCCTGAAGAAGATAGCCCGTCGAAGGAGGATCCTTCGACGGGCTTCTCTCGGGTCAGCGCTGGCAGGTCGGCGCGGGCTCGCGCCCTGAGGCGCTACTCCTGCATGCCGCCCTGGAATTGGCCTTCCATTTGGCCCATCAGCTCTTGCTTGCGCATCATCAGCTGCTCGCCGAGGCCGCGCATGTCCAGGCGGGACTTCTTCACCATGGGAAAGAGCTTCCCTTGCTCCTCCTTCACATGGTGCTTCACATATTCCCCGAGCACCTTGACCCTGGCGTCGAACATCTCGTCCCCGGGCTGCCCGTCCTGAAGCTGGCGGATCAGCTCCTTCGCCGAACCGTGCTCGACCTCCGCCTCGTCCAGGAGATCCTGTTCCTTCACCGCCTCGCGCGCTGCGGGATAGAAAATCTCCTCCTCGATTTGCGTATGCACTTCGAGCTCGCGGCAGATGGTCTGGACGATCTCCATCTTCTTGTCCGGAGAGAGGCGGCCCTTCCGCCGCTCGAATTCGTCGAACATGTCGCTGACATTCTTGTGGTCGGCCCGCAGCAGTGCGATCGCGTCCTGCTGCCGGGGGCTGGCGCTGCGCCGGCTGCGGCTGGAGCCGCCGCTACGGCTGCTGGCGCCGCGACGGCTGGTGCTGCGCGTGCTGCTGCGGCTGCTGCTGCTGCGGCTTGCGCCGCTGCTCTTCGAACGGCTCTTGCTAGAGCCGGACCGCTTGCGTTTCGATTGCGTCTTCGCCATTGGACCGCTCCTGGTTAATGCGCCAGAACATCACAGACGGGTCAAAGTTGCGTATCCGACGACGCGCAGCGTCGGAATCACGACCAGGCTGTCATTCCCGCTTGCTGACCGAGGGAGCCTCGTCGACGCGCTCGGAGCATTCCGACGCGCATCGCGCATTGAGGATGGGAATGGAAGCGGGCTCCTCTGATCGCCCTGAGCGAGACGATGCGCTTGTCGCCCGAGATCGTTGCGATGCTCGGGCGATATGGAGCGCCGTTCCATGACGGCACGGCATTCACCGAGCTCCACCGCGCCGAATATGCCTGGCATGGTAGCCCCGCCGACCCACCCAAGATTCAAGGCGAAGCGCGCGGAATCAGAACCGCGCATTTATGGCCGAAGCTGCGCACTGAAGAGGCCTGCGGCTCCCAAACGGATTGCCGGTCGGCTCAGGCCCGCGGCTCGAGCCAGTTGGAAAAATCGCGCCGGAGCAGGCGGCTGAGCTCGGCGACATCCTCGCGGAAGTAGTCGGACAGTTCGCGACGGAGCTCGATCGGGAGCGCTGCACGGGGCGCGCGCCGCATGTTGATCCTCTTCAGCTTGCGCCGGAACGGCCGGACCACAGCTCGCAGGCGAGCATGCCCCGTCGCCGAGAACAGGCCCGCGAGCCGCGCGATCGGAGCTGGTGGGTTCATCACCAGCGGCTGCAGCCATGCATGACGGTAAGTGCGGCGTTCGTTCTTGTGCCGGAGCTCGGTTCGGCCGTCATCGGGCAGGCCGGCAAACGCCAGCAGTTGGCGGTACATGCCGAGCGGATCGGCTCTGAAGTCGTCGAACAGGATCGGGAAGCAGCGCTCGCGGCCGGTCACCTCGATCAGGCGCCGCAGATGACGTCCGAGCCGCCCCACTTCCCCATAGAGAAGCAGGCGCGGCTCTCGGCAGCGCGCAGGGATTGCCTCGCCCCGCCGGCGGCGATCCTGCAATGCCCAGGCGCGCGCGAAATCGGCCACATCCTCATCCATCGTGTAGAGCAGGCGCGCATGATAGGAGGGCAGCAGATCGAGCGGATTGCGCAGCCCGACGACAAAGCGGGCGTCCGGGTCGAAGCGGAGGATCCGCTCGATCGCCCGTCGATCGTAGAGATAGCTGACCGAGCCTTCGGCGATCACCCGATGCTCAGGCTGCAGGGTCCGGAAATAAGCCCGCTCGAAACGCTCCCGGACCGCGTCCGGCCCGGCATCCGCGTCTCGGCCGAGGAAAAAATGAGTCTCCTTCGGTTTCGAGAAGCAAATCTGAGGATGAGCCGCTAAGGCCTTGGCCAGGCTTGTTGTTCCGGTGCGCGGGGCGCCCACGATGAAGAGGCTGCCCCGCCGGTCTGGGCTGGGCGTGGGCGCTGGAAAAGGATTCCGAGAGAGGTCAAGCGCTGAACTCATCGGGGCACGGCGGGGAGTGGACTCCTAGCTAACATTCTGCCAATTCCCCCGTTCGGGTTATCCCGAAAGTTGCTCTAACCTTTATAGAATTTTAAAGAAAACGGCCCAACCTGTTGGCGGGGCTAGATAAAGGAGGCTGACATGGCGCTCACACGCCGGTCCATTGCAACGCTGCTGGATCTCGTCGAGATCAAGCTGAGCTGCATCGAGGTGGTCGATCGGGAAGATCATAGAGAAGTCAAGGCCTTACGGGCCTGTCGTGAGGAATTGCGTCAGATGCTGGAACGACAGCCGGCGCGGGCGCTCGCGGGCCGGCCGGGTCTTGTTCCCATGCCGGAGGGTCCGCAACCCAGCATAGGCTGACGGAGACCGCTGTTCTGCAAATTCCACGCAGTCGCAGAAATCCGTACCCAGTCCTCGAAATTTTCTGGCGCAAGCGCTTTGTTTTCGTAATGCTCCAAGCCGTGTCCCGCGCTGGACGGAGGAGCTTGGACGCATGGCTGGGGGTGTCGAGCAGACCGACCGCCCCGGCATGGCGGGCTGGGTTCTCGCCTCCGCCTGTGCCGGTGCGTTGGGCGGCTTCGTGCTGCCGGCGCCCCCTGGGTCCTGCTTCCTTTCGGCTGGTCTCGTGGGGCTGGCGCAAGGGCTGCTGCTGCGGCGCTGGCTCGACTGGTGGAGCTGGGCCCTGACCACCATGATCATCGGCGGGGCCGGGCATGCGCTCGCGCGCATGCTGACGACGCTCGGCGCCGACCAGATTCAATCGCGTGACCTCGAGCTGCTGGTCCAGATAGCCGCGCTGAACGCCGCCGGCGGAGCGCTGGTCGGCGCCTGCCAGGCCTTTCTGCTGAGCAGCCGCTATCGTCGCGCCACCATATGGCTGCCGGCCAGCGCGTTCGGCGCCGCCCTGTTCTGGACCGCCCCTGCGATGGCCCTTCTGCCGGGGCCGCCGCCGCTTCCGGCAGAGTCCGCTCTGGCGAACCGGGTGGCGGTGGCCGCCTGGATGATGGTGTCCTGGGGCGGCCTTGCCCTTGGGACGTCGCTTTCCTTGCGGAAGCTGAAGGCTCGACGAATCCAATGAGCGCCATGGCCGAGCAATGGAGCGAGCCGCGCAGCCGTGCGGGCCTTTCCTTCAGCTGGTGGTCGGCCGCCGCCGCAGGTGGGCTTGCCGGCGGTCTGTTGCCAGACCCGCTGCTCGCGGCCGCCGTCGCGTCGGCGCTGGTCGGATTGCTGCAGGCCCTCGCCTTCCGCCCCGACCTGCGCTACGGCGCGGCATGGTCCGGCGCCACGACGCTTGCCGGAGCCGTGGGGTTCGGCGCCATGGTCATTGGCGCCACGGCCTTTGCGGAGGTGGCGGGCGCAGAGCCGGCCTTGGTGCGCGAGGGGCTGCTCGCCTGGTTAGGCCTCGGTGCGCTCGGCGGACTTCTGCTGGCCGCCGCGCAGGCCCCCCTCACCGGCCGGCCAGGTCTGGCGGCGGCATGGTGCATTCTCGGCATCGTTGGGGGCGGAATCCTTTGGCCGGCCGGCTACGCCATCGGCCGGCGATACGGGCCGGAGCTTGCGGCGTCCATCGCCGAGGCTGCCCCGCAGCTTTCCTTCCTGGCGGCGGAGCCGGTAGGCCAAGCCGCCGCCTTCGCACTGGCTTGGCTGCTCCATTCGTTCCCGTTCGGTTTGCTGGTGGCCTCGCGCTCCGGCGGCGAGCGCTAGCGCGCCCACTCGCGCGCGACGTCCTCCGCCCAGTCCCAGAAGCTGCGCGCGAAGCTGCGTCCGACGAAGAGCGAGAAGCGCTCCGCATCGCGTTGCCAGAGCGTGACGCGGATCTTGCCGAAGCCGGTCACCGCGCAGCGCCCGGGCGCGAAGGCGCGCGGATGCAGATCAAGGCTGGCGCCTTTGGCCAGGAAGGTGCGCACGCGCGGACCGGAGGCCTCGATCGCAACGGTGCCATTGCCGATCGGTGCGATCGCGGCCGAATAGCCAGCCAGGCCGCGGTGCAGCTCCGCCGCGAGCGCCCCCTCCTCCGCGCGCGCACAGAGGAGCAGCCACTCATCGGGCCCGAGCCGAAGCGCGGCGCGCTCGGCCCGCTCCGTTGCCGTCCCCACCGGTCCGGCCAGCTCCGGGCCCAGCGCCGCCGCGGCGAGCCGCCGCTCCGGCTCGCCCTTGAGGCGCAGCGCCAACGCGCCCAGCCCCGGCCGCTCCTCGAGGACGAGGCCATCGCCCGCCCAGCGCGCCGGACCCGTGGCGCGCGGCAAGGCCAGTGCGCTGCGCTCAGGCATGGAGCCGCCTCCCCTCGGGGTCGATGAAGCAGGGCTGCATCACCCGTACCCGCACCGCGCGCTGTTTCAGTGGCGAGACCGCGACGATCTCCTGGCCGTGCCGGGCGCGGCCGTCGGCAAGCAGGCCGAGCGCGATCTCCGCGCCGAGATTGGGGCTGTAGCAGGCCGAGGTGACATGGCCGTGGCTCCGCTGGGGCGTCCGGCCGTCGCCGGAGGGCACGAGCTGCGCGCCGGCCGGGATCGACTCCTTGGGATCGATCGCGGCAAGCCCGACCAGTTGCAGCCGTCCGCTCTCATGGAAAGCCGGCCGGCCGAGCGCCCATTTGCCGATGAAGTCCTTCTTGCGGCCGATCATCCGCTCGAAGCCGAGATCCATCGGCGTCGCGCGCCCGTCGAACTCGGCGCCGACGATGTGCCCCTTCTCGATGCGCAGCACGCTCAAGGCTTCGAGGCCGTAAGGCACGAGCCCGTGCGGCTTGCCCGCCTCGATCAGCGCCTCCCAGAGCGCCAGGCCGTGGTCGGCGGGCACATTCACCTCATACGAGAGCTCGCCCGAGAAGCTGATGCGGAAGATCCGCGCGGGGATGCCGGCGACCTCGGCCCCGGTCACGCCCATAAAGGGCAGGCCGGCGTCCGAGACGTCGGCTTTCGTCACGCTGGCCAGCACCGCGCGCGCCTTCGGCCCGGCGATGGCGACGCCTGCCCAGTCATCGGTGACGGCGGTCAGATAGACGTCGAGATCGCGCCACTGCGTCTGCAGATGCTTCTCCAGCCATTCATAGACGCGCGCCGCGTTCGCGGTCGTGGTGGTCATGTGGAAGCGGTTCTCGGACAGGCGGGTGGTCACGCCGTCGTCGAAGACGAAGCCGTCCTCGCGCAGCATCAGGCCGTAGCGGCCCTTGCCCACCGCCAGCGTGGAAAAGCCGTTCATATAGACGCGATTGAGGAACTCCATCGCATCGCGGCCCTGGATGTCGATCTTGCCGAGGGTGGAGACGTCGACGATCCCCACGCCCTCGCGCACCGCACGGGCCTCGCGGGAGATGGCGTCATGCACGGATTCGCCGCGCCCGGGATAGCACTGCGCGCGCAGCCAGAGCCCATTCGGCAGGAAAGGCGCGCCCTGCGCCTCGTGCCACTGATGCATCGGCGTGCGCCGGATCGGGTGATTGAGGATCGCCTGCCGGCCGACGAGGGCGCCGAAGGTGGTCGGCGTATAAGGCGGGCGGAAGGTCGTGACGCCGACCTGTTCCGGCGGGCGGGCGAGGATCTCGGAGAGGATGTGGAACCCGACCATGTTGCTGGTCTTGCCCTGGTCGGTGCCCATGCCCAGGGTGGTGTAGCGCTTGGTGTGCTCGACGATCGCGTAGTTCTCGCGCACCGCCAGCGCGATGTCCTCGTCGGTCACGTCGTTCTGCAGGTCGACCCAGCGCTTGCCGCGCCGGTTCGCCGGGACCCGCCACACGAACTTGGCGGGCGCATGCTCTTCCATGGCGACGGTCGGGGGCGGCGGCACCGCCCCGCTGCCGAAGCCGGCAGCCATGGCCGCCAGAGCGCCCGCCGCAAAGCCGTCGGTCAGGGCGCGCGAGAGCGAGAAGCTGCCGCGGCACCCGCCCGCGACATGGAAGCCCCCCGGCCCGGCGCCGGGAATGAAGGAGGCGATCTCCGGGTCGTAGAGCAGCTTGCCCTTGGCATGGCTGAAGAGATGCACCGTCGGCGTGAAGCCGCCGGAGACGGCCAGGCAATCGCATTCGATCCGCTCGACCGGCCCGGCGAGGCGGCTGCCGTCATAGGCCATCGGCGCGACCTCGACCGCGGAGAGCGTGCGGCCGAGCGCGCGCACGACCGCCGTGCCGCGCCGCACGCGGATGCCGGCCTCCTCCGCCGCGCGCGCGGCGGGCCCGGTTTCGCTGCGCAGGTCGATCACGGCCTCCACCGCGCAACCGGCCTGTTTGAGGTCGATGGCCGAGCGGTAGGCCCAGTCGTTGTTGGTGAAGACGACGATGCGGTTGCCGGGCTTGACCCCGAAGCGCACCGCATAGGCCGCCGCCGCCGAGGCGAGCATGATCCCCGGCCGGTCGTTGTCGAGGAACGCGATCGGCCGCTCGATCGCGCCGGTCGCGAGCACCACCTGCCGCGCGCGCAGCTGCCAGAAGCGCTGGCGCGGCTGGCCGTCGCCGGGCACGGCGTCGGTCAGGCGCTCGGCGATCCCGAACAGCATATGGTCGTAGGCGCCCTCGACGGTGGCGCGGCGGAGGATGGTCACCTCCGGGATGGAAGAGAGCGTGGTCAGGGCGGAGGCAATCCAGTCGAGCGCGGGCCGCCCGTCGATCTGCGCGGTGCGGCCGAGCAGATGCCCGCCGGATTCGGCCTGCTCGTCGG
>JAREAF010000507.1 GCA_029240475.1 Rhodospirillales bacterium
TGCGCGCCCATCACGCCGCCAAGCAGGTGGGCATCCGCCTCGTCATCGGCGCGCGGCTCGACTTTGGCTCCGAGCCGAGCGTGCTCTGCTACCCGACCGACCGCGCCGCCTATGGGCGGCTCTCCAAGCTGATCACGCTCGGCCGCCGGCGCGCGCCCAAGGGCGAATGCCATCTCGACATGGCCGACCTCATTGCCGCCGCCGAGGGGCAGGTGCTGGTGGCGCTGCCGCCCGCCAAGCTCGATGCGCATTTCTCCGAGACCCTGACGCGCCTGAAGCGCGCCGCGCCGGGCCGCTGCTATCTCGCCGCGCAGATGCTGCACCGCGCCGGCGATGCGCGGCGCCTGCACGAACTGGCGCGTCTCGCCGAGCGGCACGGCACGCCGCTGATCGCCACCAACGACGTGCTCTATCACGCGCCCGAGCGCCGGGCCCTGATGGACGTGATCGCCTGCATCCGCGAGCACGTGACGATCGACAGCGCCGGCCGGCTGCTCGAATCCAATGCCGAGCGGCATCTGAAATCGCCGGAGGAGATGGCGCGGCTGTTCCGCGATCACCCCGAGGCGGTTGCGCGCACCGCCGAGGTGGTCGAGGCCTGCCGCTTCAGCCTGGACGAGCTCGCCTACGAATATCCCGACGAGACCACCGGCGACGGGCGCACGCCGCAGCAGGAGCTGGAGTTCCTCGCCTGGCTCGGCGCCCAGGCGCGCTATCCGGACGGCGTCCCGCCAGCGGTCGCGCAAGCGATCCGCCACGAGCTGACGCTGATCGGCCAGCTCCGCTATGCGCCCTATTTCCTCACCGTGCACGACATCGTCCGCTTCGCGCGCTCGAAGGGCATCCTCTGCCAGGGCCGCGGCTCGGCCGCCAATTCCTCCGTCTGCTACTGCCTCGGCATCACCGCGGTCGATCCGACCAAGAGCGATCTCCTCTTCGAGCGCTTCGTCAGCGCCGCGCGCAACGAGCCGCCCGACATCGATGTGGATTTCGAGCATGAGCGGCGCGAGGAGGTGATCCAGTACATCTACGAGAAATACGGCCGCGACCGCGCCGGCCTCGCCGCGACCGTGATCTGCTACCGCGCGCGCTCGGCCGTCCGCGAGGTCGGCAAGGCCATGGGCCTGTCCTTGGATGCGGTCGCGCGCCTCGCCGAAAGCGTCTGGGGCTGGAGCAACGACGGCGTCGACGAGGCGCGCGCGCGCGAGCTGGGCTTCGATGCCGCCGATCCGCGCCTGAAGCAGACGCTGGAGCTCACGCAAGCGCTGATCGGCTTCCCGCGCCATCTCTCGCAGCATGTCGGCGGCTTCGTCATCACGCGCGGACCGCTCGAGGAGGTGGTGCCGATCGAGAACGCGGCGATGGAGGAGCGCACCGTCGTCGAATGGGACAAGGACGATCTCGACGAGCTGCGCATCCTCAAGATCGATGTGCTGGGCCTCGGCATGCTGACCGCCATCCGCAAGGCCTTCGAGCTGATCGAGCGGCATTGGGGCAAGCGCTACGACCTCGCCACCATCCCGCCGGAGGACCCGGCCGTCTACGACATGCTGTGCAAGGCCGATTCCATCGGCGTGTTCCAGGTCGAGAGCCGCGCGCAGATGTCGATGCTGCCGCGCCTGAAGCCGCGCTCCTTCTACGATCTCGTCATCGAGGTGGCGATCGTGCGCCCCGGCCCGATCCAGGGCGACATGGTGCATCCCTACCTACGCCGCCGTTCGGGCGAGGAGCCGGTGGTGTTCCCCTCGCCCGAATTGCGCCAAGTGCTGGGCAAGACGCTCGGCGTGCCGCTCTTCCAGGAGCAGGCGATGAAGATCGCCATCGTCGCCGCCGGCTTCACGCCGAGCGAGGCGGACGGCCTCCGGCGCGCCATGGCCACCTTCAAGAAGGTCGGCGAGATCCACACCTACCGCGACAAGATGATCTCCGGCATGCTCGAGCGCGGCTACGAGCCGGACTTCGCCGAGCGCTGCTTCTCGCAGATCGAGGGCTTCGGCACCTACGGCTTCCCCGAGAGCCATGCCGCGAGCTTTGCGCTGCTGGTCTATGTCTCGGCCTGGATCAAGTGCCATTACCCGGCCGCCTTCGCGGCGGCGCTCTTGAACAGCCAGCCCATGGGCTTCTATGCGCCGGCGCAGATCGTGCGCGACGCCGGCGACCATGGCGTCGAGCTGCGCGGGGTGGATGTGAACGCCAGCGACTGGGACTGCACGCTAGAGCCCGCGCGCGCGGGCGGCGGCTTCGCGCTCCGCATCGGCTTCCGGCAGGTCAAGGGCATGCCCGAGGCCGCCGCGCGGCGCCTCGTCGAGCGGCGCGGCAACGGCTATCCCGACCCGCTCGCGCTGTGGCGGCGCGGCGGGATCCCTCCGGTGGCGCTGGAGCGGCTGGCCGAGGCGGATGCCCTCCGCTCGATGGGGCTGACGCGCCGCGAGGCCCTATGGGCCCTGAAAGGGCTCGGCCCCGCGCCGCTGCCGCTCTTCGCCGCCGCGGGCGAGGAGGAGCTGGGCGAGGAGCCGAAGGTCGCGATCCCTGAGCCCACTCTCGGCGAGGAGGTGCTGGACGATTACCGCAGCCTGCGCCTGACGCTGAAAGCCCATCCGATGAAGCTGCTGCGCGACGACCCGGCCATGGCGAATGTGGTGACGGCAGCGGGCCTCAAGGAGCATCCCGAAGGCCGCGTCACGGTGGCGGGGCTCGTGCTGGTGCGCCAGCGGCCGGGCACGGCGAGCGGCGTCATCTTCGCCACCATCGAGGACGAGACCGGCGTCTCCAACCTCATCATCTGGCCGCGCACCTTCGAGACATTCCGGCGCGAGGTGCTGGCCTCCAGCCTGATGCGGGTCGAGGGCAAGCTGCAGCGCGAGGGGCTGGTCATGCATGTCATCGCCGACCGCATCGACGATCTCTCGCACCTGTTGCGCGAGCTCGGTGCGCGCGACGGCAAGGTGCAGCTCCAGGTCGGCCGCGGCGACCAGGTGCGGCACGGCGGCGGCGGAAGGCCCGATGCCGGCCGCGTCGCGCCGACGCGCTATACCGGCAACCGCGACGAGACGTTTCCGTCGCGGGATTTCAGGTAGTCAGAAGTCAGAAGTCAGAAGTCAGAAGTCAGAAGTCAGAAGTCAGAAGTCAGAAGTCAGAAGTCAGAAGTCAGAAGTCAGAAGTCAGAAGTCAGAA
>JAREAF010000508.1 GCA_029240475.1 Rhodospirillales bacterium
GGCCAGCCTGGATAGCGGTTCTCATGCCGCACGGGTTCATCCAAATAGGCGACACCGTCGCGCACGAGATTCGCTCGCAGGCAGCTATGGCCCGTTCGGCCGCGCCGCGATAAGAGCGACGCGCCTGAAGGAGTGCACGCGATGGCCAGCCTCGACCGCTCCGTGATCGCGGGTCTGCCCATGTTCGCAGGGCTCGCGACCGACCAGTTGGATAGCATCGTCAAGGAGGCCCAGTCGGTGCGCTATTCGAAGGGGACGAACGTCTTCGAGCAGGATGCGCCGGCGACATCGTTCTTCATCCTGCTGCACGGGCACCTTCGCGTCGCGAAGCTCACGCCCGCCGGGCAGCAGGTCGTCGTTCGCTTCGTCGCCCCCGGCGAGATCTTCGGCGTGGCGAAGGCCATCGGCCGCACCACCTATCCTGCGACCGCGACAGCCGTCGTCGACAGCGTCGCGCTCTCCTGGCCTTCCGCCGCTTGGCCGCGCCTCGTGGAGAATAACCCTGCCCTCGCCACGAACGCCCTGCAGATGGTCGGGAGCAGGCTGCAGGAGGCCCATACCCGCGTCGTCGAGATGTCGACCGAACAGGTCGAGCGACGCGTTGCCCACGCGCTGCTGAGGCTTGCCAAGCAGGCCGGGCGCAAGGTTGAGGAGGGCGTGCGCATCGACTTCCCGATCTCGCGCCAGGACATCGCGGAGATGACCGGGACAACCCTGCACACGGTGAGCCGCATCCTCAGCGCCTGGGAGGAGCGGGGCTGGGTGGAGGGTGGTCGCCAGAAGATCGTCATCCGCGAAGCGCACAAGCTCTTCGTGCTTGCCGAAGGCGACGAATAGGCCCCGCAGCGCCGGGTGACGAGAGGCTCCCGACGCGCCGTCACGACGAGCCGGCGCCGACCGTCGGAGGCGTATGGGCAGTCACCGCTGCCGCTCGGATGTCGGCCAGGAAGCGCACCGCGTCGGCATGGTGCTCGCGGCAGGCGTCCTCGACCGTATGGAAACACGCGATCGGACATCCGACGCACCGCATTCCGTGGTCGAGGAAGACCCGGATCGTCGCGGGCCACCGCCGCATCACATCGTCCACGAGCTGGCTGGGTTCGATCTGCATCCCGACCTCCATGCTTCGTCGAAACGATGCAGCAATTCACACGGCGTTCTTTGCGCGGGCGCAACGGCCCGGTCACGCAGCAATGGCCCCGACTAGGTTCCCGCCCGTACGGAGCGGAGGCGCGCCAGCCTTGCCGCGGCGAGCGAGCGCTGGGGACGCCAGCGTCAGCGCAGTTCCATGGCCGGTAGGTCAGCTCTGAGCCAGGCGAGGCGGCTGATCGCGCCGCCAGCGAGGCGCTGCGCACGGTCGAGCGCGGCCTCGTCCCGAATGCGCTCGGCCGCTTCGAGATAGAGGTCCACCAGCAGCTCCGAGAGCGCCACCGGATCGTCCGGGTCTTCGCCGGGCGAAGCCTTGACGTCGATCGGCAGCGGTTCGATTGCGAGCTGCCCCGCGGTGCCGAGGGCGTTGCGCGCGGCGTCACGAAGACGCTCGGCCTCGTCCGGCTCGGCTGTCTCGGCCATCTGCTCAAGGCGTTGCGCAAGGCGGCGTTCCAGCCGCTCCAGATCGGCAACGACCTCACGCCGCTCCGTCGCGCCCGAAGGGATCGAGCGTTGCGCATGGAAGGCGCGACGGCGCTCCCGCCTGAGTGTGGCGACGTGCTCGAGTTCCTCGTGCGCCATCGTCTCGGCGGCCCGGCGAACGTCTGCCGAGCGCGCGTGGGCGGCGACGTAGCTCCAGAACGCGAACGCCCGCTCCTCGTTGCGCACGGCCATCGAGAGGGCCCGATACGCGGTCAGGAGCGAGGGCGCAGTCGTGCCCGCGCCCTCATCGTCGAAGGTGTGCGAGATATCCCATTGCACGCGCGCCGGGTCGGGCACGCGGCCGCTCTCGCGCTCCGACCAGTGCACGACGCTATCGAGGTGTCCCCGCTCATCGGCAGCAAGCCGATCAAAGACGTCAGCGAGCTGGGCGTTCCCTTCCCCGCGCATCCGCAGGGCTAGCTCGGCGTAGCGGCTGGCGGCCTCGTGCTCCATGGCATGCGCGATGGCGAAGAGCTCCTCGATAGACGAAACCGGGCGCGGAGGCTCGCTTTTGAGGGCCGGCATGCTTCCTCCAGTCGGCCAGGGTGCATCGCGCTTTGCCTGCCCGTCAATTTGATCCAGCTCAAAGAGCGCGGCCGGCAATTGCTGCATCAAGCGCGCGCTCGGCTCCTCCGGCTGGGCTGTGCCGACCTGCAAACGATCTTCGAGGGAACACCGGGCCTGCGGAGAATTCTCTTCATTCCGTGAACCCGCCTCCCGGTTGGACGGTGGCCCGTTGACCTCTTATCGCCGCCTAAGACGCGCCTCGCAGAGTCCTCGATGGGATCGGCAGATGGTGCCTATCCTGGCGCTCGCGAGCCTGGTGCTTCATCTTTTCTGGGCGGGGCAGGCGCTCGCTGCGAGCCGTCTTGAGGAGTTCCTGCCCAAAGCATCGCCTGCCGAAGTCATTCCCGGCGCCGACCGCTTCGGCTTACCGCAGGGCGACCCCCCGCTCGTGCCAGCCTATCACGGCGCCCGGCTGCTCGGTCACGTGTACCTGAACTCGGATTTCGCGAACGCGGTCGGCTACTCGGGCAAGCCCATCCACATGCTGGTCGGCGTCGACCCGCAAGGTGTGATCAAAGGCCTCAAGCTTGTCGACCACAAGGAGCCGATCGTCCTCGTAGGGATTCCCGAGAGGCGTGTCGTCGATTCGATGAACGCCCTTGTCGGGAAGGCGATGGCGCCGGTCGCGAGCGGGGCCGAGCGCCCGCCGCAGGTGGACATCGTGAGCGGCGCGACCGTCACCGTGCTTGTGATGAGCGACAGCGTGGTCCGCTCCGCGGTGCGGTTGATCCGCAGCGGGCGGCTCGGCAGCGCCGGTCAGCGTGCCGCCGCGGCCGCGGTTGTCACGAAGAGGATCGACCTGGAGAGATCGGAAACGCGCGACTGGGAGTCGCTCCTCGGCGATGGCTCGGTGCGCCGGCTTCATCTCACCATCAGTGAGGTGAACGAGGCTTTCTCGAAATCGGCCGCCGCCGACAACCCCGAGCCCGGCGATCCCGGCGACACCTTCATCGATCTCTACGTCGCGCC
>JAREAF010000509.1 GCA_029240475.1 Rhodospirillales bacterium
TAGAAGATCGACAGGGGCGGCACCGGCCTGCCTTCGGTCTCGCTGGGCCCGGGCGCGAGCAGCGCGCCCGGGCGGGTGAGCACGCGCTGGAAAAGCGTCCGCTTGCCCTCGATGAGGAGCGGTTGGCGCGCCGCATGCGCCTCCATGCACAGATTTAGCGAGACCGCCAGCGCCGCCGCAACGAGAGCCGTCCGGAACAGGTTGTGCCGCGCGCGCATCACGGCTCCTGCTTCTGCAGGGCGGCCAGCGCGGCGCGCGCCTGCGCATGGCCCTGACCGGCCGCACGCCGCAGCCATAGGGCGCCCCGCTCCGCATCGGAATCTCCGCCGGTCCTGCCGGACAGCAGGAGCCGCCCGAGCCGGTACTGCGCCTCGGCATCTCCGGCCTCGGCGCCCTGCTCGTAATAGCGCGCGGCCTGTGCGGCGTCCGGCGCGGCGAAGGCGCTGCGCGAGGCATCGAAGCCCTCCGGATCGTACATGCGGCCGATCGCCAGCGCCGCCTTCAGCTCGCCCTGGCGCGCGGCGTGGCGGTACAGCAGCAGCGCGAGATCCGGATGGCCCGCCGCTTCATAGAGCGCGGCCTCCGCGGTCGCGCTCGGGCCGTCCGAATTGTCGGCCAGGAAGGCGCGCACCGAATCTTCGGTGAAGGTCCGCGCGGGCGCCGGTGCGGGAAGCACCGGGTTCGGTTCGCTTCGCCAGGTCATGACGGCGGCGAGCAAAATGACGAGCAGCAGGACGCCGGCGATGCCGATCCCGGCATAGGTCGTCGCGCTTCTCCCGGAACTCGACTGGACGGAAGGCGCTTGCGCCCTGGGCGGCGGGGACTTCCATCGCTGCGCGTCCGGCGGCTTGGGCGCCGGCGGGATGACCGTGGCAACCGGCGGGGCGACGCGGGGTTCGGCGGGCCTTTCGACCATGCTCGCGGCGTCATTCTCCGCCGGCAACACGATGCGCGGCCAAGCCATGCGCGTCCGTTGGTCGGGGCCGCCGGGAACGCGCGCGCGCACCTCGACCGTCGACACCTTGCCCAGCGCAAGCGTGAGCGGCGGACCTAGCCGGACCACCGACGCGGTCCCATCCCGCGCGGCCGGAAGCTCCAGCCACTCCTCGCTGTCCGCCCAACCGGAGCGGGCGAGATAGTTCCGGCTGCCTCCCGCGCGCCGGAACATCAGCTCGACGGGGCCGAACCGATGGTCGAGACCGTCGAGGCGAAGCCGGCACCAGCCCGGCCCGTCCTCCGCGGTCTGCTCGGCCTGGATGCGCAGCATCGCCATCGCGTCAGGCCGTCTCCAGGACGCGGTCCTGCAGTCTGGCGTGCTGCAGGATCCGGCCGAGCGCCGCGTTCTGCTCTTCGCCGATCTCGCGGGTTCCCGAGAAACCGATGTTGTCCTGGGCCAGCTGCACGAAGGCGGAGAGCCAGTCGAGGCGGAAATCGGCCGCCGGAAGCCGCGGCTTGTCCGAAAGCGCGGGCAAGTCCTCGAAGGGCTCGGGCGGCTCGAACGCGCGCCGTCTGGCTTTCTGCGGAAGCGGCGGCATCTGCGGACGCCGCTCCGGCGGCAGCGGCCCATAGCCGAGGTCGGCGACGAGATCGCCGATCCGGATGGTCGCCACCGCGGCGGCACGTTCGGCGGCGTTCTCCCAATCCGCTTCGGTCACCGCCGCCAGCGCTCGGATCTCGTCCGCAAGCCGGCGCGCGAGCGCCAGTCGTTCACCGGTCGAGACCAGCTCCTGCACCAGGAAGTGCGCCTGATCGGAATCGAGCACCCCGCGCAAGCGGGACGCCGGGTCGGAGGCAGCATCGCGCAACCGGGCTACCCAGCCCTGCACCACGGCTTCCGCAAAAGCAGCGGCGCGGTCGCCGCCCTGTTCTCCGGGACCCGGATCGTCGGCGCCTTCGAAGATGTTGCCGGAGGCGTGCGGACGCGTCGCGCCTCCGTGCGATGCGGCGGCGGCCATGTTGTGCAGCGTGGTGAGATAGAGCTCCCTCAGCTCGGCCTCCCGCGGCGCGAAGGAGCGCAGCAGCGGGCCGAAGCCCATCGCCCCTGCACGGCTGCGGCCGATCGCGTGCGCCACATCGAACGCCTGGGCGCGCTTCTGCTCGCGAGACGCGGAAGCGCCCGCATCGAAGAAGCCGCCGAAGCGGCGTCGGAATTCCTCGGCCGCGGCGCGGAAGCGCCCCCGCAGCTGTTCCAGCTTGGTGGCGGGATCGCACACCCCCGCGACGCGCTCGGCCAGGTACGCGATGCCGCCGTCATTGAGCTGCAGCAACGCATCGAAGGCGCGCTCGGGATCCTGCACATAGCGGCGCACCCGATCGTCCGAGACGAAGTTCCGGCGCAGCTCGGGGAGACGGGCCTGCATGGCGGGCGCATAGCCGATCTCGACCAGCGGCTGTGCGCGCACGGCCGCTCCGCCGCGCTGCTCGGTCCGGTACGAGACCAGATGGCTCTGCTCGATGCCGGGATTGCGCAGCAGCAGCGTGTTGCGGAAGGGCTGTCCGTCCCAGTCGTCGAGCCAGCCGTCACGCTGATAGAGTTCGATCATGGAGGCGTAGATCCGCCGCTGCCAGCGGTTGCGGAGCGCCGCCTCGTCCTCTCCGTCCTTGGCGACGAAATCTTGATCGGCCTTGGTCAGGACGAAGAACAGCGCGTTCCGCTGCCCCTGGCGCTGGTCGGCGGTATGGCCATGCGTCAGCCCGACCCACTCGCGCACCAGCGCGCCCAGATCCTTCACCTCCGCATTGCTGCCGGCCATGCACAGCAGCATCGAGGTCAGCTCCCGCTCCTCGGCATAGCGCTGGAACAGGACCGCGATCTTGCCGCGGATGAACAGCTCGCAAGGACGGCGCGCGGCCTTCTCGGCGCTCTCGGCCCGGTCGCCCATCCCGCGGTATTTCTCGCGCGACCGCGCGCCGGGGAAGTCGAGCAGGTCGACGTGATCGAACAGCGGCCTGCTGCGGTCGCGCATGGTGATATGAAGCTCGGCGACCAGCGCGCAGAGCACGGCGCGCGGCAGCCGCTCGCTGACACGCCGGCGGCCGGGCGCCTCCGCGATGACCGAGATCGCGTCCCCCGCATAATCGGTGGTGCCGAGATCGAGCTTCACCCGGTCGACGTCGATGATGCTGCGTTCACGCGGCGTGAGAGCGTCCAGCGCCGCGAAGGCGG
>JAREAF010000063.1 GCA_029240475.1 Rhodospirillales bacterium
GGAGCGGGCGCGGCGGCCGCGGCGCTGACCACCCGGCCGCCGCTGGCGACCAGGCTGAGGCTGGCGGGGCGCGGCTGGCTGACGGCCTCGGCCTCGATGCCGGTCGCCACCACCGTGATCCGCATCCGACCGGCCATGGTCGGGTCGAAGGCGGCGCCGACGATGATGTTCGCCTCCGGATCCACCTCGTCGCGGATGCGGTTGGCGGCCTCGTCCAGCTCGAACAGCGTCATGTCGTCGCCGCCGGTGATGTTGATGAGGAGCGCGCGGGCGCCCTTCATCGAGACATCGTCCAGGAGCGGGTTGGAGATCGCGGCCTCGGCGGCGGCGACGGCCCGGTTCGGGCCCTCCATCTCGCCGGTGCCCATCATCGCCTTGCCCATCTCGGTCATCACCGCGCGGATGTCGGCGAAGTCGAGATTGATCAGGCCCGGCCGCACCATCAGGTCGGTGACGCCGCGCACGCCCGAATAGAGCACGTCGTCGGCCATCTTGAAGGCGTCCGCGAAGGTCGTCTTCTCGTTGGCCACCCGGAACAGGTTCTGGTTCGGGATGATGATGAGAGTGTCGACGAACTGGTGCAGGTCCGAGATGCCGCTCTCGGCCAATCGCATCCGGTGCAGCCCCTCGAAGTGGAAGGGCTTGGTCACCACGCCGATGGTGAGGATGCCGTGCTCGCGCGCGGCGCGGGCGATGACGGGCGCGGCGCCGGTGCCGGTGCCCCCGCCCATCCCGGCGGTGATGAAGACCATGTTCGAGCCCGAGAGCTGGCCGATGATCTCGTCCAGCACTTCCTCGGCGGCGGCGCGGCCGATGTCGGGCCGTGAGCCGGCGCCGAGCCCTTGCGTGACATGCGCGCCGAGCTGGATGCGCCGGTCGCAGAGCGACCCGGTCAGCGCCTGACTGTCGGTGTTCGCGACCATGAACTCGACGCCCTCGAGTTCGGCCCGGATCATGTTGTTGACGGCGTTGCCGCCGGCGCCGCCCACGCCCACGACGGTGATGCGCGGCCTCAGTTCGTTCGGCATGCTGGGTACCCCAATCTTCAGTGGCATCTTTCTCTCCCCTCCGGGCCTGCGTGCCTCGGCTTTCCTAGGCTCATGGTCAGGCATCTTCGTCTCCCCTTCCCGGGCCGGACGGCGGCGCCGCCGGCTGCGTCGTTCGGCCCGTTCCGGGGCCTCGGCATTTACGAAGAGGCGGCTCAGAAATTCTCACGCAGCCAACCCCCAACGCGGTCGAACAGGCTTTGATTGAGGGCCCGTTCGGGTCGTATCTGCGGGCGGAGCTCGGCCTCGCGCCGGATGGCGTAGGCGATGAGCCCGGCCGCCGTGGAGAAAGCGGGGCCCGCCGTGGACTCGGCCAGGCCGGAGATGCGGATCGGCCGGCCCATGCGGACCTGCTTGTCGAGCACGAGCTGCGCCAGGTCGCGCGCGCCGGTGAGCTGCGCGGCGCCGCCGGTCAGCACCACGCGCCGCCCGGCGAGCTTGTCGAACCCGCTCGCCTCCAGGCGCGCCCGCACCAGCTCGAAGGTCTCCTCCAGCCGCGGCTGGATGATCCCGACCAGGATCGACTTGGCGACCTGGTTGGATGTGCCCGAGCCGTCCTCGCCGATCTGCGGCACGTTGATCAGCTCGCGCTCGTCGGAGGGCGAGGAGAGGGCGCTGCCGTAAAGGGTCTTCATGCGCTCGGCATGGGCGAGCGGCGTCGAGAGGCCGCGCGCGATGTCCGAGGTCACGTGGTTGCCGCCGATGGCGACGCTGTCGGTGAACACCACCTGCCCGTCGAAGAAGACGGCGATGCTGGTGGTCCCGCCGCCCATGTCGATGACGGTGACGCCGAGATCCTTCTCGTCCTCGACCAGCGTGGCGAGGCCGGAGGCGTAAGGGGAGACCACGAGGGCCGAGACTTCGAGATGGCAGCGGTTGACGCAGGTCGCGATGTTCCGCGCCGCCCCCGCTGCGGCGGTGACGATATGCATGCTGACGCCGAGCCGGTCGCCATACATGCCGCGCGGATCGCGGATGCCGCGATTGCCGTCGATGGTGTAGCCGACCGGGATGGAGTGAATGACCTGGCGGTCCGGGCCGACATCGATCCCGCGCCCATGCTCCAGCACGCGCCGCAGATCGGAGTCGCCGACCTCGTGCCCGGCGATGGCGACCTCGACACCGACGGTCTGCGAGGCCGGATAGCCGCCGGAAAGATTCACCACCACCTCGGTGATGGTCTCGGCCGACATCTTCTCGGCGGCGTGGACGGCGGTCAGGATCGCCATCTCCGCCTCGTCCATGTCGATGATGGCGCCGCTCTTGACGCCGCGGCTGAGCTGATGGCCGATGCCGACGACGGCCGCGCGGCCGTTCTCCTCGATCCTGCCGATCAGGCAGCAGATCTTGGACGAGCCGATGTCGAGAGCGGCGATCAGTCCCTTGCGCGTCGTCAGTCGCGGTTTCCGCATCTTCTTTTCTTATTGCCCCTTCGAGTTCCCCTGGTTACGCCCTCAAGTGCTCTCGCCCGGCTCTTCCGGCTCCTTCGCCGCCTCGGGAGTCAGCCGGACGATCGCCTTGTCGGGCTGCCTCAGATCCACCATCGTCACCGCGCGGCCCAACAGGCCCTCCTCGCGCACCATCCGCGCGAGCTGCGCCCAGGCCTGATCCATGCCCTCCTCGGGCAGGCGCACCTCGATGCCGCCCTTCAGGCGCAGGTTCCAACGCCTCCCCGAGACCAGCACGGCCGCTTCGACCTCGCGGCGCAGCTTGGGGTCGCCCGCGAGCAGGTCGACGATCTCGGCCGCGCGCCGCTCGGCGCCCTCACCGACGACCAGCGGCCGGTCCGCGAAGCGCGCGAGCTTGTCCCGGACGATCACGGTGCCGTCGCGGTCGATCACCGCCAGGCGCTTGCCCTGCTGCCAGAGCGCGAAGGCGTTCCGCTCCTCGACCCGCACGCGCAAGGTGTCGGGCAGGCGCCGCTCGACCGTCGCCGATTTGACCCAGGGCAGGCGCTCCAGCCGTTCCTTGGCCGCGGCGACATCGATGGCGAGCAGCGGCGCGCCGCGCTCGGCCTGAAGCGCCTCCAGGATGTCGGCGGCCTTGGTCTCCGCCCGGCCCTCGACCAGCACGTTGCGCACGCGCAAGCCGGAATCGGCGGCGACCGCGACGAGGCCGCGTCCGACCGCATCCAGGCGCTCGCCCGCCCAGCCGGACGCGACGGCGTAGCCCGCGCCGCCGATCAGCAGCGCCGCGGCAAAGCCGATCGCGCCCAGGCGCAGCATGCGCGGCGAGAGCATCGGCTTCGGCCGTCGGCGCGGCGGCGCCGGACGGCGCTTGGCGCGCGGAAGGGGTTCGCTCATCCGCATCGGGCCTCCTCCGCGATCCAGCGCACGAGCTCGGGGAAGGAGATGCCGAGATGGCGCGCCTGCTCCGGCACGAGCGAGAGCGGCGTCATGCCGGGCTGCGTGTTCACCTCGAGCAGGTAGAGCCGTCCCGGCTCGCCCTTGGTGTCGTCGTAGCGGAAGTCGGCCCGGCTGACGCCGCGGCAGCCGAGCACGCGATGGGCCGCCAGCGCCGCTTCGAGCGCCTCCTGGTAGATCGAGGGGTGCACCGGCGCGGGAATGAGATGCTCGGTCCGGCCTTCCGTGTATTTGGCGGTGTAGTCGTAGAACCCCTGGCGGGGCCGCAGCTCGGTGACGGCCAGCGGCCGGTCGCCCATCACGCCGACCGTGAGCTCGCGCCCGGGGATGTAGGGCTCGACCAGAACCTGGTCGCCGAACGGCCAGTCGATGCCGGCGAAGGGCAGGGCGTTGTCGCCCTCGCGCACGATGTGCACGCCGACGCTGGAGCCCTCGTTGTTCGGCTTGACCACATAGGGGCGCGCCATCACGTCGCCGGCCTGCACGGCGCTGCGATGGACCAGCTGCCCCGCGGGGCAGCGCAGCCCGACGGTCTCGAACAGGCGCTTGGCCAGAGTCTTGTCCATGGCCGCGGCCGAGGCGAGCACGCCCGAATGGGTGTAGGGAATGCCGAGCCAGTCGAGCACGCCCTGGATGCTGCCATCCTCGCCATAGCGGCCGTGGAGCGCGTTGAAAACGAGGTCAGGCTTGGGGGCTAGCGCCTTGAGGACGGCGCCGAGATCCTCGCGCACATCCACCTCGGCGACCTCGTAGCCGGCCTCGCGCAAGCCGGCCGCGCATTCGCGGCCGCTCACCAGCGACACGTCGCGCTCGGCCGACCGCCCGCCCTTGAGGAGCACGACCCGCTTCATGCGCGTCCCTCCCCGGCGGGCAGGCCGATTCGACGGATTTCCCACTCGAGCCGGATCCCCGACTGCTGCTCGACGCGGCGGCGCACTTCCTCGCCCAGCTCTTCGATGTCCGCGGCGGTGGCTTCGCCGAGATTGATCAGGAAATTGCAGTGCTTCTCCGAGACCATGGCGCCGCCGCGCTTCAGGCCCCGGCAGCCCGCACGGTCGATCAGCTGCCATGCCTTGGCGCCCGGCGGGTTGGCGAAGGTGGAGCCGCCGGTGCGCGTGCGGATCGGCTGCGTCGCCTCGCGCTGCGCCTGGATCGCGTTCATCTCGGCGGCGATGGCCGCCGCGTCTCCCGCCACTCCGCGCAGCACGGCGGAGACGAAGATCCAGTCCGCCGGCACGGCGCTGTGCCGGTAGGAGAGCCCGAGCTCCGGCAGCGCAAGCCGATGCGGGGCGCCGGCGGGGTCCAGCACGTCGGCGCTCTCGACGACGTCCTTCAGCTCCTTGCCGTAGGCGCCGGCGTTCATGCGCAAGCCGCCGCCGATCGTCCCCGGTATGCCGGACAGGAAGGCGAGTCCGGCGACCCCGGCGTCGCGCGCGGTCAGCGCGACGGTGACGTCCAGCGCCCCCGCGCCGGCGACCAGACGCGGCGCATCGCCCGGCACCACCGAGATGTCGGCAAAGCCCCGGCCCAGCCGAATGACGACGCCGGGCACGCCGCCGTCGCGCACGAGGAGGTTCGAGCCGACGCCGATCACCGTCACCGGCACATCGACGGGCTTGGCGGCGAGGAAGGCGGAGAGGTCGTCCCGGTCGGCGGGGCGGAACAGCACCTCGGCGGGGCCGCCGACCCGGAACCAGGTCATGGGTCCCAAGGGCGCGTTCTCGACCAGCCTGCCGCGGACCGCGGGCAGCCGCTCGATCAGCCTCTGCTGCGAGAAGGCGGCCATCATGCGCCCGCCCTCTTGGCGTCGCCCTGCAGCTCGCGCAGCTCGTCCGGAAGCGCATGGGCCCAGTTGGTGATGCTGCCCGCGCCCAGGCAGACGACGAAGTCGCCCGGCCGCGCCAGCGCATTGATCATTGGAGCGAGCTCGGAGGGATCCTCCAGCGCCAGCACGTTGCGGTGCCCGTGCGAGATCAGCCCCGCGACCAGCGCCTCGCGGCTGACTCCCTCGATCGGCGCCTCGCCGGCGGAATAGACCTCCGCCACCAGCACGGCGTCGGCATCGTTGAAGCAGGTGCAGAATTCTTCGAAGAGATGGTGCAGCCGCGTGTAGCGGTGCGGCTGCACGACGGCGATAACATGCCCCTTGGTGGCGTTGCGCGCGGCCCTGAGCACCGCCGCGATCTCCACCGGATGGTGACCGTAATCGTCGATGACTGTGATGCCGCCGGCCTCGCCGGTGCGGGTGAAGCGGCGCTTGACGCCCGAGAAGGTGGCGAGCGCCTTCCGCAGCGCGTCCTCGGCGATGCCCATCTCGCTGGCGATGGCCACGGGCACGAGCGAGTTCTGGACATTATGCGCGCCGAACATCGGCAGGGTCAGGCCCGTGATGCTGCGCTCGGTCCCGTGCACGCGGTCGGTGATGGCGACATCGAAGCGCGCGCCCTCGGGCCCGAGCTTCACATTCACGGCGCGCACATCGGCCTGCGGGTTCATGCCGTAGGTGACGATGCGGCGGTCCGAGACGCGCGCGATGGTCGCCTGCACCACGGGGTGGTCGATGCAGAGCACGGCGAAGCCGTAGAAGGGAATGTTTTGGATGAAGGCCTCGTAGGCGCGGTTCATCGCCTCGACCGTGCCGTAGAAGTCGAGATGCTCGGGGTCCATGTTGGTGACGACGGCGATGGTCGCCGGCAGCTTGGTGAAGGTGCCGTCGGACTCGTCCGCCTCCACGACCATCCACTCGCCCGAGCCGAGCCGCGCGTTGGTGCCGTAGGCGTTGATGATGCCGCCATTGATCACGGTCGGGTCGAGCCCGGCGGATTCGAAGAGCGCGGCGACAAGGGAGGTGGTGGTGGTCTTGCCATGCGTCCCGCCGACCGCCACCGACCATCTCAGCCGCATCAGCTCGCCCAGCATCTCGGCGCGGCGCACGACCGGCACCAGGCGCGCGCGGGCGGCCAGGACCTCGGGGTTGTCCGGCTTCACGGCCGAGGAGACGACCACGACCGCCGCCTCGTCGAGATTCTCTGCCTTGTGGCCGATCGCGACCGGGATTCCCTGCGCGCGCAGCCGCTTGACGTTCGCGCTCTCGGCGATGTCGCTGCCCTGCACGGAATAGCCGAGATTCTTCAGTATCTCGGCGATGCCGCTCATGCCGATGCCGCCGATGCCGACGAAATGGATCGTGCCGAGATCGAGCGGGAGCGCCCTCATGCCGCAGCCTCCTGTGCTGCCCCATTGCCGCGGATGACCGCCTCGGCGAGGTCGGCGAGCCTGCTGGCCGCATCGGTGCGCGCGACCTCGCGGGCGCAGAGCGCCGCGCGGGCGAGCGCCTGCGGCTGCGCCAGCAGCGAGATCAGCCGCTCGGCCAGGCTCTCGGGCGTGAGCGCGCGCTCCGGGATCAGCCAGGCGCCCCCCGCTTCGCTGAGGAAGCGCGCATTGGCGGTCTGATGGTCGTCGGCGGCCGCGGCGAAGGGCACCAGGATCGCCGGGCGGCCGGCGGCCGTCAGCTCGGCCAAGGTCGAGGCGCCCGAACGGCAGATCACCAGATGGGCCGTCTCCATCCGCTGCGGCACATCCTCGAAGAAATGGGAGACCTCCGCCGCGATGCCGAGGCGGACATAAGCCTCGCGCACGGCCGGGACATCGTCGGGCCGCGCCTGCTGGCTGATGAACAGGCGCGCGCGCAGCGTGTCCGGCAGGAGCCCCATGGCTCCCGGGATCGCGGAGCCGAAGATGCGCGCGCCCTGGCTGCCGCCGAAGGCGAGGATGCGCACCGGCCCGTTGGGAAGGATGGGGCGGTAGGCGCCGATCGCGGAGATGGCGGGCCGGACCGGATTTCCGGTCAGCACGGTTTTCGCGCGCTCGGCGGGCTTGAGGCCGGCGACCTCGGGGAAGGAGGTGGCGATCTTGGCCGCCCGCTGCGCCAGCATGCGGTTGGCGCGGCCCGCGACCGCGTTCTGCTCGTGCAGCAGGATCGGCACGCCCGCCTGGCTCGCGGCCATGATCGTCGGCACCGAGGCATAGCCGCCGAAGCCGACGGCCAGCTCGGCATGGGTGCCGCCGACGATCCGGCGCGCCTGCAACAGGCCGAGTGCGAGGTTGACATAGGACCGCGCGCGGTGGACCAGCCCGGTCCCGACCACGCCGCCCGCGCTGATATGCTCCACCGCCACCTGGGGCAGGCGGTCGCCGAACCCCTTGCCGCGCCGGTCGGTCACGAGCGCGACGCGGTGGCCGCGCTCCAGCAGCTCGCGGCTGAGCGCCTCGGCGGGGAACATGTGCCCCCCGGTGCCGCCGGCGGCGATGAGGACGAGCGGGGCGGAGGAGGCCTGCATCGCTCTCACCCCTCTCCGGTTCCGACGCGCCGGCGCGTCAGGGCCAGCAGCATGCCCGTGCCGAAGGCCAGCGCCAGCAGCGAGGAGCCGCCATAGCTGAGGAAGGGCAGGGTCATGCCCTTGGTCGGGATCAGATGCAGGCTGGACGCCATGTTGATCAGCGCCTGCAGCCCGAACTGCACCAGAAGGCCCGTCGCCGCGTAGAGCACGAACAGGTTCGTCTCCTGGAACAGCCGCGAGAAGCCGCGCAGCACCACGAAGGCGAAGAGGCCGATGATCAGCAGGCAAGCGAGCATGCCCAGCTCCTCGCCGGCCACCGCGAAGACGAAATCGGAATGCGCGTCGGGCAGCACGCCCTTGACCGTGCCCTCGCCGGGGCCGCGCCCGAACAGCCCGCCGTTGCGGAAAGCCTCGAGCGAGCGGTCGACCTGATAGGTGTCGGCGCTGCCGGGATCGAGGAAGCCGTCGATCCGCTGCGCGACATGCGGGAAGGTCGCGTAGGCCAGCACGAGCGCGCCGACCGAGATCGCGGCGAGCACCGCGACCCAGAGGATCGGCAGGCCGGCGGCGAAGAACTGGGCGAAGAACATCGCGGTCACGACCGCGGTCATGCCCAGGTCGGGCTGCTTCACCAGGAGGAAGACGACGAGCACATAGAGCGCCACGGCGATCGCGTTTCCGGGGATGCGCGCCTCGCCGGAGCGCTGCGCGGCGAACATCCAGGCGGCGACCACGGCGAAGCTCGGCTTCAGGAACTCGGAAGGCTGCAGCGAGAAGCCGGCGATCGAGATCCAGCGGGTCGCGCCCTTGATCTCGGCGCCGACCAGCAGCGTGAGCGCGGTGAGCGCCAGCCCGGCGAGAAACACCATGGCCGCGATCCGGCGCACCCAGCGTGGGCTTGCGAGCGAGGTTGAGATCACGATCGCCGCCGCAAAGGGCAAGAGCACCAGCTGACGGCGCGCCAGATGGAAGCCGTCGAGGCCGATGCGATTGGCCACGGCCGGGCTCGCGGCCAGGGTCAGCAATCCGCCGAAGACGATGAGGCCGGCGATGGCGAAGAGCGTCCAGCGGTCGACCGTCCACCACCAGCGGCCGAGCAGGCTGGTATCGGTGCGGGCGAAGGCGGTCATGGCGCCGCCCTCCGCGCGCTCGGCGGAACGGCGCCCTGCGCCCCCTGCGCGATGGCCTGGACCAGCGCGCGGAACCGCTCGCCGCGATGCTCGAAGTTCTGGAATTGGTCGAAAGAGGCGCAGGCCGGCGACAGCAGCACGACCACCCCCTGATGCCGATCGCGGCGCGCCAGGGCCTGCGCTTGAGTAACAGCGGTATCAAGATCGCCGGAAAGGGTTAACGGCACCTTTCCGGATAGGGTTTGCGCGAAGCTCTGCATCGCCTCGCCGATCAGGAGGGCGTGGCGGATACGCGGAAAATAGGGCTCCAGGCTATCGATGCCGCCTTCCTTCGGCTGCCCGCCGGCGATCCAGATGATCGAGCCGTAGCAGGCGAGCGCCTTGGCGGCGGCGTCGGCGTTGGTCGCCTTGGAATCGTTGATCCAGGGCACGCCGTCGATGACCGCGATCAGCTCCTGGCGGTGAGCCAGGCCCGGATAGGAATCGAGCCCGGCCGCGATCTCCTCGCGCTGCAGCCCCAGCGCGCGGCACGCGGCATAGCAGGCCGCCGCGTTCTGCCAATTGTGCTCGCCCGTGAGCGTACGCACCGTGCGCAGGTCGATGATCTTCTCGACCGGCTCGGCCATGCCGTCGAACAGCTCGCCGTCGAGCCCGTAGACGCCGCCCGGCGCCGGATGCGTGCCGGAGATCGGGATCACGCGCCGGTCGCCGAGCGCGACGAGCTGGGTGTAGAGCGCGCGGCAATGCTCGTCGTCCACGCCGATCACGGCGGTCTTGCCGGACTGGTTGGCGAAGATGCGCTGCTTGGCGGCGATATAGCCGTCCATCCCGCCATGGCGGCCGAGATGGTCGGGCGTGATGTTGAGCAGGACCGCCGCCTCCGCCGATAGGGAAGGCGTGATCTCGAGCTGATAGGAGGACATCTCAAGCACATAGATGCCCTCGGGGCCGAGCGCCGACAGCTCCAGCGCCGGCTTGCCGATATTGCCGCCGACCTCGACCACGCGCCCCGCTTGCGCCAGCACATGACCGGTAAGGGCGGTGGTGGTCGACTTGCCGTTGGTGCCGGTGATCGCCACGACCTGCGCCTCGGGGCAGGCCTGCAGCAGCAGCTCGATGTCGCCGATGATCG
>JAREAF010000510.1 GCA_029240475.1 Rhodospirillales bacterium
ATGAGGCCGCGCCGGCTGAAGGGCGGCTCATGCACGCGCGGCAGCACCATGCTGTCGGCGAGCGGAGATTGGGTGAGGAGGCCGACGCCCATGCGGTCCTCCGGGATGCGCCCGACCTTGAGCGCCTGCACCCGCCGCGGCGAAGCTTGGGTCAGCGCCTGCCCGGCGATCTCGATGCGGCCCGAGGTCGGCTCCAATACGCCCGCGATGAGGTCGGCGAGCTCGCGCTGGCCGTTGCCGGAGACGCCGGCGATGCCGACGATCTCGCCGCCGCGCACCTCCAGCGACACCGATTTGAGCCGGCGGCGCTCGCTGCCGGCGGTGCTCACCTCCAAGAGGCGCAGCAGTACCGGCCCGAGCGTCGAGGGGCCCTTGACCGGCGGCTGGATCGGCCGGCCGCACATCAGCTCGGCGATGCGGCGGCCGGAGAGCTCCGGCGCATTCCGCAGCTCGGCCACGACGCGGCCCTGGCGCATGACGACCACATGCGTGGTGATCGCGCGCACCTCCTCCAGCTTGTGGCTGATGAAGATGACGGCGAGCCCGCGCGCACCCATGGCGCGCACCGCCTGGAACAGTCCCTCGGTCTCCTGCGGCGTCAGCGCCGCGGTCGGCTCGTCGAGGATGAGGATGCGCGCGCCGCGGAACAGCGCCTTGATGATCTCCAGCCGCTGCTGCTCGCCGATGGCGAGGTCCTGCACCAGCGCGTCGGGGTCGAGGCTGAGGCCGAAAGAGTCGTCGATCTCCTTCAGCTTTGCGAGCGCGCCGACGCGGTCGAGCGTCAGGCCCTTGCCGGGGCGGCCGACCATCAGATTGTCCAGCACCGTGTGGCGGGGCACCAAGTGGAAGTGCTGGTGCACCATGCCGATGCCGAGCTTCAGCGCATCGGCGGAATCGCGGATCTGGACCGGGCGGCCCTCGATCAGGATCGTGCCCTCGTCGGCCGAGTAGGTGCCGAAGAGGACATTCATCAAGCTGGTCTTGCCGGCGCCGTTCTCGCCGAGGAGCCCGAGCACGTCGCCGGCCCGCAAGGTGAGGTCGACCCCGTCGCAGGCCATCACCGCGCCGAAGCGCTTGACGATGCCGCGCATCGCCAGGAGGGGAGGGGCGGTGTCGATAGCGCCGGCCATGGCGTCAGCGGGCCGGGAGGGGGACGCCTCCCGGCCCTCTCGCCCGAAGGCTCAGCCCGGCTGCGGAACGGCTTCGTTGACGTCCACGCGGAAGGTGCCGTCCAGGATCTCCTGCTGGCGCTTGGCGACCATGTCCTTCACCTCGGCCGGCAGCTTCTGCTCGAACTTGCCGTAGGGCGCGAGATAGGAGCCGCCCTTGCCCATGAAGGAAAAGCCGCCGAAATCCTGCGCGGTGAAGGCGCCGGCCTTGACCAGCGTGATCACCTGCTTGACGGTCGGCCACATGTCCCAGACCGGGCCGGTGATGACCGTGTCCGGCCCGAGCGAGGACTGATCGGACATGTTGGAGATGGCGAGCGCGCCCTTCTCCTGCGCGGCCTCGATCACGCCGAAGCGCTCGGCATAGATCACGTCGACGCCGGATTCGAGCTGCGCCAGCGCCGCTTCCTTCGCCTTCGGCGGATCGAAGAAGGAGCCGATGAAGGAATAGGTGCAGGTGGCCTGCTTGTTGACCTCCTTGGCGCCCGCGCAAAAGGCGTTGGAGAGGCGGTTCACCTCCGGGATCGGCATGGCGGCGACGACGCCGATCTTGTTCGATTTGGTCATCTTGCCGGCGATCATGCCGGAGAGATAGGCCGGCTCGTGGATCCAGTTGTCGAAGACGCCGAAATTGGGGTCGGCGGGCCCGAGGCCGGAGCCGAACACGAAGGCGATGTTGGGATAGTCGCGCGCGACGCGTCTGGCGATCTGCTCGGCGCCGAAGGCGTCGCCCATGATGAGCTGGTAGCCCTTCTCGGCATATTCGCGCATGACGCGGGCGAAGTCGGCCGACTTCACGCTCTCCGACCAGTCATATTCGATGCCCAGCTCCTTCTCGGCCCGGAGCAGGGCGACATGGATCTGGTTGACCCACGGCTCCTCGATCGGCGTCTCGAACACCGCCGCGACCTTCAGCTTGTCCTGGGCCGCAGTGGGCTGGCCCACGGCGATCGATAGCGCGACTGCGGCGATCGCCAGCAGCATGCGCCGGGTCAGCCCCCCGGCGCGCATCCATCCTGACAGCATCTACGCGTCTCCCTGTTGCGCCCGCCCGGTTGCGTCCCGGCGGTTCCTGCGAAAGTCCCTGTCCTCTCGCGAGGGCAAACTATGGGCGGAAATCCGTTTCCTTGTCCATCCGGTCAGGAATGGGCAGGAGCGGGTGGCGGCGAACGGGTCGGGCTGGGGGCTGTTAGAGGGCAAGAGAAAGCGGTGGCCGAGGTCGGGCGGCAGTTCCGCCGAAATTGCTCACAAACCAGGAGGAATTCAGCGATGACTCGCACGATGGTGGCTGCCGCCGCACTCGCCCTGACGCTGGGCGCCGTGCCGGCGCTGGCCCAGACCTCGACTACCACGACGACGGACACTGGTACGGCCGCGCAGTCCGGCACCTCGACCGATACCGGGACCTCCACGACGACCGGCACGACGACGGACACCGGCACCACGGCCCAAACTGGGACGACGACCGACACTGGCACCACGGCCCAAACTGGGACGACGACCGATACTACTCAGACCGGGACGGCGGCCGGGGCCGGACAGCTGGCTGAGGCCGATCAGACCTTCGTCGAGAAGGTGGCTCAGGAAAATATTGCCGAGCTCGATCTCGGCGAGCTTGCCAAGGAGCGCGCTCAGTCGGACGAGGTGAAGCAGTTCGCGCAACGCATGATCGACGATCACGGCAAGGCGAACGAGCAGCTCGAGGAGATCGCCAAGAACAAGGGCGCGGTGATTCCGACCGAAGCCGGCGAGGAGCACTCGAAGCTCCGCGCCGAGTTGGGTGAGCTGCAAGGCGAGGAGTTCGACCAGCGCTACATGGCGGCCATGGCCGAGGATCATCAGAAGGCGGTGGATCTGTTCCAGAGCCAAGCCGAACAGGGACAGGACCCCGAGCTGAAATCCTTCGCCGAGCAGACGCTCCCGATCATCAAGGAGCATCTGACCATGGCGCAGTCCATGGTGCAGCAGGCCCAGGCGCAGTAACGGATAT
>JAREAF010000511.1 GCA_029240475.1 Rhodospirillales bacterium
TTCGTCGGCAGCCATGCGGTGGTGGTGTTTTCGGAGGCCGACAACATCAGGGACGTCACCGTCAACCTGATGAGGTTCTTCAGGCACGAGAGCTGCGGCCAGTGCACGCCCTGCCGCGAAGGCACGGCCAAGATGGTGACGCTGCTTGGCGCGCCCGGCGCGCCCGACGAACCCGCGCTGCGCGACCTGGAGACGGTGATGCGCGACTCCTCGATCTGCGGGCTTGGCCAGGCGGCGCCCAATCCGGTAAACCATCTCCTGACCTATTTCCGGGAAGATCTTGAAAATGACCGATAGAATAAAATTCACCCTCGACGGAAAGGCGGTCACCGCCGCGCCTGGCGAAACCATCTGGGAGGTGGCGAAGCGCGAAGGCACGCGCATCCCGCATCTCTGCCACGTCGATCTTCCGGGCTACCGTGCGGACGGCAACTGCCGCGCCTGCATGGTCGACGTGGAGGGCGAGCGCGTGCTTGCCGCTTCCTGCATTCGCAAGCCGGCCGAAGGCATGGTGGTGCGCACCGGCACCGAACGCGCCGTGAAGTCGCGGGAAATGGTGTTCGAGCTTCTGGCGAGCAACATGCGGCCGGCCGAGGAGGGACCCGACAACCAGTCGAACTTCTGGCGCTGGGCCGATTCGATGGGCATTTCCGGCAGCCGCCGCTACGCCTCGATATTCGGAGCCGGCGGCGTGCCGCCGGAGTTCGACGTCACCAACCCGGCGATCGCCGTCAATCTCGACGCCTGCATTTCCTGCAACGCCTGCGTGCGCGCCTGCCGCGAGGTCCAGGTCAACGACGTCATCGGCATGGCTGGCCGCAGCGGCCACGCGCTGCCGGTCTTCGACATGCACGACCCGATGGGCCTGTCGACCTGCTTGACCTGCGGCGAGTGCGTCCAGGCCTGCCCGACCGGCGCGCTCTACGAGAAGTCGCTGATGGACCCGTCGGCGCGGACGCGCGCCGTCCAGGCTTTCGACAAGGTGGTAGACACGCTCTGCCCGTTCTGCGGCGTCGGCTGCCAGACCTCGGTGGCGGTGAAGGACAACCGGATCGTCCAGGTCGACGGCCGCAACGGCTACGCCAACGAGAACCGGCTCTGCGTCAAGGGCCGCTTCGGCTTCGACTACGCGATGTCGCCGGAGCGATTGACCGTGCCGCTGATCCGCCGCGACGACGCGCCGAAATCCGCCACCGCGGATCTGCGCGGCGTCGATCCGCTGACGGTCTTCCGCGAGGCCACCTGGGAGGAGGCGCTGGCCCGCGCCGCCGGCGGGCTGCAGGCCATCCGCGACAGCCGCGGCGGCCAGGCGCTGTCCGGCTTCGGTTCGGCGAAGGGCTCCAACGAGGAGGCTTACCTCTTCCAGAAGCTGGTGCGCCAGGGTTTCGGCACCAACAATGTCGACCACTGCACGCGGCTTTGCCATGCCTCGTCGGTGGCCGCGCTGATGGAGGGCGTCGGGTCCGGCGCCGTCTCGGCGCCCTTCAACGACGCCATGAAGGCCGAGTGCATCATCGTCATCGGCGCGCGGCCGGGCACCAACCATCCGGTTGCGGCGACCTACTTCAAGCAGGCCGCCAAGCTCGGCAAGAAGCTGATCGTCATGGATCCGCGCGGCCAGGGGCTGATGCGCCATGCCACGCATGCGCTGCGCTTCCGGGCCGGCAGCGACGTCGCCATGCTGAACGCGCTGCTTCACGTGATCATCGAGGAGAAGCTCTACGACGCGCAATACATCCAGGCCAACGTCTCCGGCTTCGAGGCGCTGCGGGCCAAGGTCAAGGATTTCTCGCCCGAGGCGATGGCGCCGGTCTGCGGCATCGCCGCCGAAGTGCTGCGCGACGTCGCGCGCACCTACGCCAGGTCCGAGCGGTCGATCATCTTCTGGGGCATGGGCATCTCGCAGCACACCCACGGCACCGACAATTCGCGCTGCCTGATCGCGCTGGCGCTGATCACCGGCCAGATCGGCCGCCCCGGCACCGGGCTGCATCCGCTGCGCGGCCAGAACAACGTGCAGGGCGCCTCCGACGCCGGCCTCATCCCGATGTATTTTCCCGACTACAAATCGGTCGAGAACCCCGACATCCGCTCCTTCTACGAGAATTTCTGGGGCCAGACGCTCGACCCCAAGCGCGGCCTGACCGTCGTCGAGATCATGGATGCCGTGCACGCCGGCGAGATCACCGGCATGTACATCATGGGCGAAAACCCGGCGATGTCGGATCCCGACCTGAACCATGCCCGCCAGGCACTGGCGAAGCTGGAGCACCTCGTCGTGCAGGATATTTTCCTCACCGAGACGGCCTGGCATGCCGACGTCGTGCTGCCGGCCTCGGCGCACGCCGAGAAGCTCGGCACCTACACCAACACCAACCGGCAGGTGCAGATCGGCCGGCCGGCGCTGGACCTGCCCGGCCAGGCCCGCCAGGACTGGGAGCTGATCGTCGAGCTCGCCCGGCGCCTCGGCCTCGAGTGGAACTACGCCGGCGTCTCGGAGGTCTATACGGAGATGGCAGCGGCGATGCCCTCGCTGAAGCACATCTCCTGGGAGCGCATCGAGCGCGAGGACTCCGTCATCTATCCGGTGAGCGGCGAGGGCCAGCCCGGCAGCGAGATCGTCTTCACGACCGGTTTTCCGACGACGGACGGGCGCGCCCGCATCGTGCCGGCCGACCTGCTGCCGCCCGACGAGGTGCCCGACGAGGAGTACCCGCTGGTGCTGACCACCGGCCGCCTGCTCGAGCACTGGCACACCGGCGCCATGACCAGGCGGGCCGGCGTGCTCGACGCCATCGAACCCTTCGGCATCGCCGCCATGAACCCCTATGAGATCGCCAGGCAGGGCCTCGCGCAGGGCGACATGATATCGGTCGAGACGCGGCGCGGCCGCGTCGAGGCGATCCTTCGCGCCGACCGTGAGGTTGCCGACGGCATGGTGTTCATGCCGTTCTGCTTCAACGAGAGCGCCGCCAACGAGCTCACCAACCCGATGCTCGACCCCTACGGCAAGATCCCCGAATTCAAATACTGCGCCGCAAGGGTCTCCGAGGCGCAAAAGGCGGAGCCTGCCGAATAGCCATATCCCGGCCGGTCGCGTCCCGCGTCACCCCGGGCGCGCGCAAGAATAACTGCGCCATTCCTGACCCTTGGACTTTC
>JAREAF010000512.1 GCA_029240475.1 Rhodospirillales bacterium
TGCGCCGTCAGCTCGAAGCCATGGAGGACGGCGGCACGGTGATCATCGTGGCGCCCGCCAATCCGTTCCGCTGCCCGCCAGGCCCCTACGAACGGGCCAGCTTGATTGCCCATTATCTCAAGACCCGCAAGCCGCGCTCCAAACTTCTCATCCTCGACGCTAAGGACAGCTTTTCCAAGCAGCGCCTGTTCCAGGCAGCTTGGCGCGAGCTCTATCCGGGCCTCATCGAGTGGGTGCCGCTGTCCTCCGGCGGCAATGTCACGGAGGTCGAGGCCCGGGAGATGACGCTCGTGACCGAGTTCGGGCGGCACAAGGCGCAGGTGGCGAATGTGATTCCGCCGCAGCGTGCGGGCTGGATCGCGCAGGCCGCGGGCGTTGCCGACCGGAGCGGATGGTGCCCGATCGACCCGGTTACCTTCGAGTCGCGGCTGCAGCCCAACATCCATGTGACCGGTGACGCATCCATCGCGGGCGGCATGCCAAAATCGGCCTTCTCAGCCAACGCCCAGGCGAAGGTCTGCGCCGCGGCGGTCGCCAGCCTCCTGCGCAACGAGGCGCCGTCCGCATCGAAGCTGATCAACACCTGCTACAGCCTGGTCGCGCCCAATTACGGCATCTCGGTCGCCGGCGTGTACCGGCCAGTCAATGGCGTGCTGACCGATGTAGAAGGCGCTGGGGGCACCAGCCCACCCGACGCGCCACCCGCGTTCCGTGCGCTCGAAGCCACCTATGCCGAAGCTTGGTTCCAGACGATCACGGCCGAGGTCTTCGGTTAAGGGCCGCCGGTGGGGTACGGCCCTGGCCCTCGCCTGGGCGCTGGCCACCAGTCCGGCGGGCGCTCAGGCGCTACGCCCGTTCACGGTAGTTGGGGATGCCATTCCGGAGCCTTTGACCGGCGCCAGGGGTAGTGCGGATCGCGGCCGCGCTATTGTGGTGGATCGTCAAAAGGGTCTTTGCCTGTTGTGCCATTCCGGCCCTTTTCCCGAGCAGCGCTTCCAGGGCACGCTCGCCCCCAATCTCCAGGGCGCCGGGTCGCGCTGGTCGGAGGGCCAGCTCCGGCTTAGAGTCGTCGACAGTAGCCGATTAAATCCGGCCTCCATCATGCCATCTTATTACCGTGTCGATGGGCTGACGCGGGTCGGACGGATCTGGCAGGGCAAGCCCGTGCTCGATGCGGAGCAGATCGAGGACGTTGTGGCGTTTCTCGCGACACTGAAAGAGGCTCCATGACGCAGAGTTCGAGGGAGGCAGGCGCGACCCGGCGCAAGATGCTGGCCGGGGCACTATCTGTCCTGGTCGTACGCCCCGCGCGTGCGACCCCCGAGAGCATGGCTGCTGCCATCCAGGCCTTTGTCGGTGGGGTGGAAGTCCGGAAGGGCCGCGTGGCGCTCGACGCCCCACCCCTCGTCGAGAACGGCAATTCCGTTCCGATCAAGGTGACGGTCGAAAGCCCGATGACGTCGCAGAACTTCGTGAGGACCGTCGCCATCTTCAACGAGAAAAATCCGCAGCCGAACGTCGCCACTTTCCATCTCAGCCCACATTGCGGTCGAGCCATGGTGTCGACGCGCATCCGTCTAGGGGATTCTCAGAACATCGTGGCCATCGCACAGCTCAGCGACGGCACTTTCTGGTCCGACACTGCCGAGCTCATCGTGACGCTGCCAGCCTGTGCGGAGACCTGACCCATGGCACGCGTCCTGATCAATGTTCCGCCGACGGCCAAACGGGGCCAGATCATCGAGATCAAGGCCCTGATCTCGCATCCGATGGAAACAGGCTTCCGCACGGGGCCGGACGGCAATCTGGTGCCGCGCAACATCATCAAGCGATTCACGTGCAACTATAATGGCGAGGAAATCTTCAGCGCCGACCTGTTTCCGGCCATCGCGGCCAATCCGTTCCTGTCATTCATGGTAGCCGCGACCGAGACCGGGCTGATCGCCTTTCAGTGGATCGACGATCAAGACCAGGTGCAGCTGGAGACCGCCAAGATTACGGTCGAATGATCCGGCTGCCGCCGAGGACTCGATGGGGCGCCGCCGCCGGGCTGATGGTGCTCGGCCTCTCTCCTGCTTTTGCGGCCGAGATTCCCTTGGCCGAGCGACGCTCCGGCTTCGACTTCATGAGCCGCGACTCGCAGGCGCTGCAGCATGACGACACAGCGAATCCGGGCATGCTGTTGGTTCTCGACGGCGAGATGCTGTGGAACAGCATGGCCGGCGCCGCGGGCCGATCTTGTGCTGACTGCCATGGGGCGGCCCTAGTGAGCATGAAGGGCGTCGCCGCGCGCTACCCGGCCTATAATGCCGAGCACCGCCGCCCCATCGACCTGCAGGGCCGCATTAATCTGTGCCGCGAGGTGAAGCAGAACGCCACACCTTTCGCTTGGGAAAGCCCCGAGCTGCTCGCGCTTGCGGCTTACGTGGCCCACCAGTCCCGGGGCATGCCGATCACGGCTGGTGAGGACCCACGGCTCCAACCTTTCATCGAGCGCGGCCGGGCGCTCTACGAGCAGCGCCAAGGTCAGCTCAACTTTTCCTGTGCCAACTGTCATGACGACAATTGGGGCCAAAAGCTCGGCGGCAGCGTCATTCCGCAGGCGCACCCGACCGGCTATCCGTTGTACCGGCTCGAATGGCAGGCGGTCGGGTCCCTGCAGCGCCGCCTGCGCAACTGTATGACCGGCGTCCGCGCCGAGCCCTATCCCTTGGGCTCGCCCGAATTTGTCGACCTCGAGCTTTTCCTGATGTTCCGTGCGTGGGGCATGCCCATCGAGACGCCCGCCGTCCGCCCGTGAAGCGGCTTTAAACGAGGTGTCATGGGCGGTGCTCTCGGGGAGATCGGCGGGAGCGCCGCTCCTACCCGCTCACGACCAGCGGTCCGTCGGGCGGGCCGGTCGCCACGGCGTGCAGCTCGACGCCGTTCGTCCGCAGCCGCAACGTCTCGGCACCCGGGTGACGCGAGTCTCGCTGATCGGCTCCCTATGCCTCGCTCGAGCAGGCTCGGGTCGTCGGCAAGCGCCGTTTGACCTCCCCGGCCTTCAGGCCTCGCCGGCGACCGCGACTCGCTCGGCCCGCCGAGTCCAGGGCAGCAACCGCTCGAGCTCGTGGGCCTTGATCCGACCCGAGACCATGCGCTCGAGCACGTCGGT
>JAREAF010000513.1 GCA_029240475.1 Rhodospirillales bacterium
CGAATCTACCTAGTCCTGCGCAACTGGGCGCGGCTTCGGCCGCGCCCTTTTGTTTTCGTCACGCGCGCTTCAGCAGCGGAAGCGACAGCCACAGGACCGCCGCCCCGCAGAGCGCGGTCAGGAAGCTGACGAGCAGGACCGGCAGCCCGAAGAAGCCAGCCCCCAGCACGGCCAGCAGCCCGCGCCCGATTAGCCAGCCCAATATCCCGCAGATCAGGCTCGCGGCGAGGCTCGGCGCCTTGCCCGCCACCACTCGCCCGGCGACCCACCCCGCCACTGCCGCCACGGCGAGGTCGTCGGCAAGGCCGATCAGCGTTCGCAACAGCTCTTCCATTCGTGGCCCCCTCCCCACGGCATCCTCGCCCATCCTCATAGGGCTTCCGGGCGATCCGACGCAAACGGGACTTCGCTCGGTTCGCAACGGAGCCGGCCCGGGGCCCAGCTTTACATTTCCGTGAGCCTTGCCGCACAATCCCGCGGTCGAGCCCGGCTGGTCGCGGAACACGCGCCGTGCCCCGGCTCGATCCGCATACGCGCTGGCCCGAGGCGGACGAGCCCGTCCTGCCGAAGCCGGAGATCTTGGATCAGGACCACTGGCCACGGACGAGCGGTTCGGCCCTCCTCCGAGAGGCTATCAAGTTGCCGAGGAGCGAGACGAGAAATGCTTCCACAGGACGTCAAGACCGCCGCCGACGCGATAAAGATCGTGGAGGAGCGCGCCATCACCCACATCAAGGTGGGGCTGTTCGACGCCGACGGCGTGATGCGGGGCAAATACATCTCGAAGCAGAAATTCGCCTCGGCGCTGGAAAGCGGCTTCGGTTTTTGCGACGTGGTGCTGGGCTGGGATTCCAACGACCAGCTCTACGACAATGTGACCTTCACCGGCTGGCATACGGCCTTCCCCGACGCGCCGGTGCGCATTCTCCCGGAAACCTGCCGCGAGATCCCGTTCGAACCCAACACGCTGCTTTTCCTGTGCGAGTTCGCCGACAAAGCCGAGGCGCTGTGCCCGCGCGGCGTGCTGCGGCGCGCGATCGAGAAGGCGCGCGGCATGGGCTTCGAACCCTATGCGGCACTCGAATACGAGTTCTTCCTGTTCGACGAGACGCCCCATTCGGTGCGCGAGAAGGGCTATCGCAACCTCAAGAACATCACGCCGGGCTTCTACGGCTATTCGATGCTGCGCAACTCGGTCTGGGCCGATTTCTATCGCGAGCTCCTGGAGATGTGCGAGCGCATGCGCATGCCGATCGAGGGGCTGCATACCGAGACCGGCCCGGGCGTGCTGGAAGCGGCGATCGGCGTCGACAAGGCCATCGAGGCGGGGGACAAGGCAAACCTCTTCAAGACCTTCACCAAGGTCCTGGCGCAGCGCCACAACATGATGGCCACCTTCATGGCCAAATGGTCGCGCGACTGGCCGGGCCAGAGCGGCCACATCCACGTCTCGCTCAAGGACAAGAAAGGCGGCGGCGCCTTCCACGATCCAAAGGACCCCTATGGCATGAGCCCGGTGATGAAGCAGTTCGTCGCCGGCCAGCAGGCGCTGATGCCGCAGCTCCTGGCGATGGTCGCCTCGACTGTGAATTCCTATACGCGCCTCATCCCCGGCTTCTGGGCGCCGACGCACGCGACCTGGGGCGTGGAGAACCGCACCACCGCGCTGCGCGTGATCCCCGGGTCGCCCAAGTCGCAGCGCGTCGAGTACAGGATCGCGGCGGCCGACGCCAATCCGCACCTGGCGCTCTCGGTCGCGCTTGCGTCGGGCCTGTGGGGCATCGAGAACGAGCTGGAGCTCCCGCCGCCGGTCGAGGGCAACTCCTATGCGGTCGAGCATCCCGAGACTGCGGCCCTGCCGCCGACCCTGTGGGACGCGGCGCAGCGGCTCAAGGCCTCCAAGGCGGCGCGCGCCCTCTTCGGCGATGCCTTCGTGGAGCATTACGCCGCCAGCCGCGAATGGGAGGAGCGCGAGGCGCGCAAGCACATCACCGACTGGCAGATGCAGCGCTATTTCGAGATCATCTGAACCCCGGGAGTCCCCGATGGCGAATACCCTGAAATGCGTGACGCCCGTCGACGGCAGCGTCTATGTCGAGCGCAAGCTCGCCGGCGCGCCGGAGATCGAGGCGGCGCTCGCCCGCGCGCGCAAGGCGGCGGGGGAGTGGCGCCACGTGCCAATCCGCGAGCGGCAGGCGATGCTGAGCCGCGCGGTCGACGCCTTCGTCGCCAACAAGGCGAAGATCGCCGAGGAGATCAGCTGGCAGATGGGCCGGCCGGTGGCGCAGTCGCCGGGCGAGGTGCGCGGCTTCGAGGAGCGCGCGCGCTACATGATCGAGGTCGCGCCCGAGGCGCTGAGGGACCTCGATGTCGGCGAGAAGGCGGGCTTCCATCGCTTCATCCGCCGCGATCCGGTCGGCGTCGTGTTCGTGGTCGCGCCCTGGAACTATCCCTATCTGACGGCGGTCAACTCCGTCATCCCCGCTCTGATGGCGGGGAACACGGTGATCCTGAAGCACTCGGCGCAGACCCCGCTCTGCGCCGAGCGCTCCGCCGAGGCCTTCCAGAAGGGCGGCCTGCCGGAGGGCGTCTTCCAGTTCCTGCACTTAAGCCACGACGACACCGCCAAGATCATCCAGGACCCCCGCGTCGATTTCGTCGCCTTCACCGGCTCGGTCGCGGGCGGCCATGCGGTGCAGGAGGCGGCGGCCGGGCGCTTCATCGGCACGGGGCTCGAGCTCGGCGGCAAGGACCCGGCCTATGTGCGCCCCGACGCCAACATGAACCACGCCATCGAGAATCTGGTCGACGGCGCCTTCTTCAATTCCGGCCAGTCCTGCTGCGGCATCGAGCGCATCTATGCCCATGAGGCGATCTATGACCGCTTCCTCGAGGGCTTCGTCGAGCTGACCAGGAAATACCGGCTCGGCAACCCGATTGAGGCCGGGACCACGCTCGGCCCCATGGTGCGCGCCAACGCCGCCGAGTTCGTGCGCAAGCAGATCGCCGAGGCCCTCAAGGCCGGCGCCAAAGCGCTGATCGACCCGAAGTCGTTCCCCGCCCACAAGCTCGGCACGCCCTATCTCGCCCCGCAGGTGCTGGTGACTGTCGACCACTCCATGTCGGTGATGACGGAGGAGAGCTTCGGGCC
>JAREAF010000064.1 GCA_029240475.1 Rhodospirillales bacterium
CCTCGGCCGCGCGCGCGTCCGAGCCCGCAGCGAGCGTGACGCGCGGCCGCAGCACCACCTCGGTGAAATGGCCGCCGCCGCCCTCCAGCGCCATGGTGCCGCTGGCCGCGTCCTCGTAGCTCACCACCGCAATGCCCTTGCGCGCGCAGATCGCCAGATAAGTGAGCATGTGGCAGGCCGAGAGCGCCGCGACCAACCAGTCCTCCGGATTGTGCCGCCCGGGATCGCCGCGGAAGTGCGGATCGGCCGACCCGACCAGATCGGGCTTGCCCTCGATCCGCACGACATGCTCGCGCGAATAGGAGGCGTAGTCCTTCGTCGGCCCTTGCGCGCCCCCGGTCCAGACGAGATGCGCCGCATAATGATGCTCGCGTGCCATTGACACCCTCCTCAGCAGAGCGACAGCCTATCCCGCGAGGCGCGAGGGGAACTCCGGCGAAAGCATCGAAGCGGCCATGCGAGCGGATCATGCCTATCGGCGACGGCTGGGCCTCGCCTGGCTCGTGTTCCTGCTGGTGATGGCCGTGCTGGTCGTCGCTGCCCTCGCGCTCGGCCTTTTCTCAGAGGAGGACCGATGCCTGGATGCGGGCGGCGTGTGGCACGCGGACGAGCAGCGCTGCGAAGGCGCTCGGCCGGGGGGCTAAGTCACGCCTTCTGCTGCCAGCGGCCGCTGTCGTCCTGCTGCCAGTAGCTGAGTTCGTGGCCGGCGTCCTTCCACGTCTTCCAGCGGCCGCGGGCGGCCTCGACGGCGGCGGGGTCCTGCCCGTCGAAAAGGTCGAGGCAGCGCCGATATTCGCCGACCCGCCCCGATACCGCGCCGTCGGTCAGCACGAGGCAGGTGGCGCCGTTCGGGTTCTCGTCCTCTGTGGTGAGCCAGACCGGCTGGCGCTCGGGCCGGCCGTCGCGCTTGCTGCCATGCGGCAGGAAGGAGCGCTCCTCATAGGTCCAGAGCAGCTGGTTCAGCGCCTCGACCCGCTCCTCCGACCCGGCGATCACGACCGAACGCATGCCGGCCCCCAGCGCGCGTTCGAGGAGCGCGGGCAGCGCCCGCTCCAGGGGCATTCGGGTCAGGTGATAGAAGCGGATCTCCGTCACCGCCCCTCCGCCGGGCTTCTCAACCTTCGTGAGCGGCGACGAAGCGGTCGAGCAGCCGCACCCCGAAGCCGGTCGCGCCCTTGGCCGAGAGCGGCCGGTCCTTGTTCGCCCAGGCCATTCCGGCGATGTCCAGATGCGCCCAGGGCAGGTCTCCCTCGATGAAGCGCTTGAGGAACTGCGCGGCGCTGATGCTGCCGCCGGCGCGATCGCCGGTGTTCTTCATGTCGGCGGCATCGGACTTGATCGCCTGGTCGTACTCATCGCCTAGCGGCATGCGCCAGAGCGGCTCGCCCGTCGCGCGCCCCGCCTTGATCAGCTTTTCGGCCAGCTCGTCATCGTTGCAGAACAGGCCGGCATGCACATGGCCGAGCGAGATGATGATCGCGCCGGTCAGGGTCGCGAGATCCACGATGAGGCGCGGCTTGAAGCGGTCCTGCGCGTACCAGAGCGCATCGGCCAGCACCAGCCGTCCCTCGGCGTCGGTGTTGATCACCTCGATGGTCTGGCCCGAGGCCGACTTGACGATGTCGCCCGGCCGCTGCGCGGCGCCGGACGGCATGTTCTCCACCAGCCCGGCGATGCCGACGGCGTTGACCTTGGCCTTGCGGCCGGCCAGCGCGCGCATCAGGCCGATCACCGCGCCGGCGCCGGCCATGTCCCACTTCATCTCCTCCATGCCGGCGGCCGGCTTGATCGAGATGCCGCCGGTGTCGAAGGTGACGCCCTTGCCGACGAAGGCGAGCGGGCGCTTGTCCTTCGCGCGCGCATCGCCATTCCACTGCATGACGACGAGCTTGGGCTCGTGGACGCTGCCCTGCCCCACTCCGAGCAGCGCGCCCATGCCGAGCTTGCGCATCTCCTTCACGCCGAGCACCTCCACCTCGACGCCGAGATCGGCGAGGCGCTGCGCTTCCCCGGCCAGCGTCTCGGGATAGATCACGTTGGCCGGCTCGCTGACCAGCTCGCGCGTGAAGAGGACGCCGTCGGCGATCCGGTCGAGCGGCTGATAGAGCCGCTTGGCCTCGCCCGGGTCCGCCACCATCAATGTCAGCTTCTTGAGGCTCGGCTTGTCCTCCGGTTTCTCCTTCGTGCGGTATTTGTCGAAGCGCCAGGCGCGCAACCGGGCGCCATGGGCGATGCGCGCGGCCATCTCAGGGGCGCCAAGACCCGTTCCGTCCGTCGAGTCCACGATGACCGAGGCCTCGGTCTCCCCGCTGTTCTGCAACTGCGCCACCAGGCGCGCGCCGAACCGCTCGGCGGCCTGGGCGTCGATCTTGTCCGGCTTGCCCAGGCCCAGCAGCAGCACGCGCGTGGCGCTGAGGCCGGCGGGAGCCAGCACCGCGAGCGCGTCTTCCGGGCCGCCCTTGAACCGGCTGGCGGCGATCGCGCGCGCAATGGCGCCGCCCGCCGCCCGATCGATCATCTGGGCGCCGGGCGTGAGCTTGCGCCCTTCGAGGACGGCAACGACGACGGCGCCGGACTTCGGCAGTTCCGGCTTGGCGAAACTCGGCTTCATGGCTTGGATGGTTTCCCTGGAAATCAGCGGCTGGAGCGGCGGCGAAAGCTCCAGACCGGCGATAATGCGCGACCGCCCGCGCCTGTCAACCCCGGCTCCGGCCGCACCGCCGGACATGTTCGGCCCTGGCATCGGCGGAAAAATCCTGCTCTATTCCTCAGCCGATCCGCGCTCGAGCTTGGCCGAGCTTGACCCGCGAGCGCGGTTGGCTCTCAGCTTGGGCGCGAGGCCATACGGGGACAGGGGATTCTGGTGCACCTGGAGGACAGGTGAGGCCGCATCGGGGGGTGTTGCGAGTCGCTGCGTTCGCGGCGGCCGCATTCCTGTTGCTCGCGCGCGCCGCTTCGGCCGCCGAGTTGCCGAGCGAGGACGAGCCTGTCCTGCTCTCGGCGGACGAGGTCTCCTATGACCGCGACCTCGGCGTGGTCACCGCGCGCGGGCATGTCGAGCTGAGCCAGGGCGACCGGATCCTGCTGGCCGACACGCTCACCTACAACGAGAGGACGGGCACCGTGTCCGCCAGCGGCAATGTCAGCCTGCTGGAGCCGACCGGCGACGTCGCGTTCGCCGAATATGTGGAGCTGACATCGGGCCTCAGGGAGGGGGTGATCCGTGATATCCGCGTCCTGCTCGCGGACGGCTCCCGCATAGCGGCCAACGGCGGCCGGCGCACCGGCGAGACCACCGAGTTCGCCAAGGCCGTCTACTCCCCTTGCCCGCTCTGCGAGGAGGATCCCACCCGCGCGCCGCTCTGGCAGCTGAAGGCGGTCCGCGTCACCCACGACCAGGAAGCGCACAAGATCGAGTATCGCGACGCCTGGCTCGAGATCTACGGGGTACCCGTCGCCTATACGCCCTATTTCTCGCATCCCGATCCCAGCGTCACAAGGCAAACGGGGCTGCTGGTGCCGGAGGTCTCCTTCTCCAACAGCCTCGGGCCGGCGGCGCGTATCCCTTATTACTTCACCCTCGGCCCGAGCGCCGACGCGACCTTCGAGCCCATCGTCACCACCAAGCAGGGCATCGTGCTGGGCGGCGAATATCGCCGGCTGTTCCGCACCGGCGAGTTCGACATCAACGGCAGCATCACCCAAGCCGACCGGCAGGATGAGCACCAAAACGAGGACGAGATCGAGGACGACGTCATCCGCGGCCATGTCGATGCGGCCGCGCGCTTCGACTATGACGAGAATTGGCGGCTGGGCGCCGATCTGGAGCGCGCCTCGGACAAGACCTACCGGCGGCTCTACGACTATGGCAACGAGCGCACGCTGACCAGCCAGGCCTTCGCCGAGCGGCTCCACGAGCGCAGCTACGGCATCGGCCGCTCGCTCTGGTTCCAGGGCTTGCGGGACGAGGACGACAACGACGAGTTTCCGGTGATCTGGCCCGAGGCGATCTACCACCATGTCGGCGAGCCTTGGGGGATCGGCAACTATCTCACGTTCGATGCCGGCGTGCTGAATCTCACCCGCACCGACGGCCGCGACAGCCGGCGGGTGCACAGCCGTGCCGGCTGGCACCTGCCCTACACCTCGCGCTACGGCTATCTGGTCGAGCTCGGCGCGACGCTGGAGGCCGATGGCTATTGGGTGGACGAGGTCGATCCGGACAGTCCCCTCGTCGACCCCGCCGAGGCGAAGGGCGGCTTCACCGGCCGCATCTTCCCCCAGCTCTCGGCCGAGCTGCGCTACCCCTTCGTTCAATATAACGAGCGGTTCACGCAGGTCGTGGAGCCGATCGTGGCGGTGATCGTCGGCCCGGAAGATCCCAATCCCGACCTGATCCCGAACGAGGACAGCCAGGATTTCGAGCTCGACGAAACCAACCTGTTCGATCCGGACCGGACGACCGGCATCGACCGGGCCGACGGCGGCCAGCGGATAGATTACGGCCTGGAGTGGAGCGCCTACGGGCCGAGGGGCGGCGCGGTCAGCGCGTTCATCGGACAGAGCTACCAGTTCTCTCCCGCCGAGGATTTCGCCCCCGGCAGCGGCATCGAAGACGATCTCTCGGACCTGGTCGGCCGGCTCGATCTGACCCCGATCCCGGAGCTGGACCTGACCTACCGCTTCCGGCTCGACAGCCAGGACCTTGCGCCCCACCGCAACGAGCTCCAGCTGCGCGCCGGCACCCCCGATCTCAACCTGCGGCTCTCCTACATCTTCCTCGATGACGAGACGGCCACCCAGGAATTCGGCGATCGCGAGGAGATCTATGCGCGCCTGCGCGGGCAGATCACCGACAATTGGTCGGGCGCGATCTTCGCCCTCCGCGACCTGGAGCTCGACCGGTTCCTCTCCTACGGGGTCGGCGTCACTTACGAGAATTGGTGCCTGGCCGTCGGGGCGGAGCTGCGGCGCGAGGAATTCGACGACGAGGAAATCGATCCCGATACCAAGTTCCTGCTGCGCGTCACCTTCAAGACGCTGGGCGGCATTGGCAATCTTTGACGAGCTGCGCCGTTGTGGCGGCCCGCGCTTGCTCCTATAGTTCGGCCGATTCTGCGGTAATCCCGTTCGGAGACTGAATGTTGCGTGCGCTTCTGATGGCATTCGCGATCGCCACCGCGGCGGCGATGCCCGCGGCCCTACCCGCACCCGCCCTCGCGCAGGACGCATTGCGGATAGCGGCCGTGGTCAATGACGAGGTGATCACCGGCCTCGACCTGGCGGTGCGCACGCGAATGGCCATTCTGTCCGCGCAGCTGCCCGACACTTCGGAGATGCGCAATCGGGTCGCCCGGCAGGTGCTACGCGCCATGATCGATGAGCGCCTCATGCTTCAGGAGGCCGCCCGCCAGAGCGTGACCGTGCAGCAATCGGAGGTCGATGCCGAGCTGAGCAAGCTTGCGGAGCGGAACGGGGTGCCGCTCGACCAGTTCGGGTCCTACCTGGCGCAGAACGGGGTCCTGCTCGAGCCGCTCGCCGAGCAGATCCGGGCGACGATCGCCTGGAGCAAGCTGGTCAATCGGCAGCTCCGCCCGCAGGCGGTGGTGACCGAGGAGGATGTGGATGAGGTCCTGCGCCAGGCCGAAACCAACCGCGGGCAGCCGCAGCGCAGGGTTTCGGAGATCTTCCTGGCCGTCGGCCAGGCAGGCGAGGAGGAAGAGATCCGCAGGGGCGCCGAGCGCCTGATCGAGCAAATCCGCGGCGGCATCCCCTTCACCGCCGTCGCCGCGCAATTCTCCGATTCGGCAACGGCCGCGGTCGGCGGCGATGTGGGCTGGGTGCTTCCCGGCCAGCTCCCGCCCGAGGTGGACGAGGCGCTGCAGTCGATGCAGGACGGCCAGATCGCCGGCCCGATTCGCGCGGCGGGCGGCTACTACATCCTCCAGCTCCGCGGTCAGCGCAGCATCACAGCGGACGCGCAGCCCGACCGCGAGGAGGTGCGGCGGGTTCTGCTCAATCAGCAGCTGGAGCTGCTCGCACGGCGCTATATGCGCGACCTTCGGCGTGACGCATTCGTCGAAATCAGGGTCTGAGACGCCAGCACCCTCCACGCCCGCGGCGCTGCCGCCGCTGCGGGAGGTCATCCGGCGCCACGGGCTGTCGGCGCGCAAGGGGCTCGGCCAGCACTTCCTGCTCGATCTCAACCTGACGCGCAAGATCGCCCGCGCGGCGGGGGAGATCGGCGCGGGCACGGTCATCGAAGTCGGACCCGGACCGGGAGGGCTGACGCGCGCCCTCCTCCTGGAGGGCGCACGCCGCGTCATCGCGATCGAGGCCGACCCGCGCTGCCTCGGCGCGCTGGCCGAGATCGGCTCGGCCTTTCCGGGGCGGCTCGAGATCATCCCGGGCGACGCGCTGGAGGTCGATGCGGGCGTGCTGGGCGACCCGCCGCGGCGTATCGTCTCCAATCTGCCCTACAATGTCGGCACGGCGCTTCTGCTGAACTGGCTGAAATCGCCCGGGGCGTTCGCCGGCCTGACCTTGATGTTCCAGAAGGAGGTCGCCGACCGGCTGCTCGCGCGCCCGGGCACCAAGAATTACGGCCGCCTGACCGTGCTGGCGCAGTGGCTGACCGAGATACGGCCGCTCTTCGACATTCCGGCCGCCGCATTCACGCCGCCGCCCAAAGTTACCTCCACCGTGCTGCAGATCACGCCGCGCGCCCGGCCGCTCTGCCGGGCCGACCGCGCGTGCCTGGAACGGGTGACCGCCGCCGCGTTCGGACAACGTCGGAAGATGCTGAGGCAGAGCCTCAAATCGCTCAGCCCCTCTGCCGGGAGGCTCCTGAAGCTCGCGGGCGTGCCGGAGACCGGGCGCGCCGAGGACATCGACATCGCCGGATTTTGCGCGATCGCGCGCGCGCTGGAAGGTGGGGGCGGCGAGAAGGCGGTGCGCTAGCCGCCTTCCCTCAGATCGCGAACGAACTCGCTGAGCCCGCTTTGGCGGTCCCGCTTCAGCCGCTCGGCCGTGAGGATCGCCTGCACCTTGGCAACGCTGTCCTGAAGGTCGCGGTTGACGATCACGTACTGGTATTCGGCCCAATGGCTCATCTCGTCGGCCGCCTTCGACATGCGCCGCTGCACCTCCTCCTCGCTGTCGGCCGCGCGCGTCCGGAGGCGCCGCTCGAGCTCCGCGGTCGAGGGCGGCAGCACGAAGACGCTGACCAGATCGTCCCGCGCCTTCTCCCCGAGCTGCTGCGTGCCCTGCCAGTCTATGTCGAACAGCACGTCACGCCCGGCGGCCAGCATCTGCTCCACGGCGGCCTTGGGGGTTCCATACCGGTTCCCGAACACGAGCGCATGCTCCAGCAGCGCTCCCGCCTCGACCATGCGCTCGAACTCGCCCGGATCGATGAAGTAATAGTCGCGTCCATGCACCTCGCCCGGCCGGGCCGGCCGGGTGGTCACGGAAACCGACATGCAGAGATTGGCGTCGCGCTCCAGCAGCATGCGCGAGATGGTGGTCTTGCCCGCGCCGGAGGGCGAGGACAGCACCAGCATCAAGCCGCGTCGAAGGATCTCCATCTAGCGCCCTGCGCCCTCGCCCCGTTTTGCCGGGGTGAGAGTAATCGCAATCGGCCGCTCCGGCCAACTGCGGCGCCGAAGGGTTGAAACAAGCGGAGGCGCACGGGGCCGGATTGGCAGGCGCTCGTGTCTTTCCTGCCGTGCCGTAATGTTCCTAGGCTTGGCGCACGGCTTGGCAGCCGTTGCGGCCGAAGCTCATCTTGCTCGCCAGCAGGACCAGCTCCGACTGCCTGCTGACGCCCGTCTTGGCGAAAATGTGCTGCAGATGCGAGCGCACCGTATTTCTCGACAGAGATAGAGAGCGGGAGACATCGGCGAGCGAGGCGCCGTCGGCGATCGCGATCAGGACCCTCGCCTCGGCCGGGGTGAGGCCGAGAAAGGCCGAAACATCCCCGCTCGACAGTTCAAACCCGGATTCCGGATCGCGAACGAAAACCAGCACGGGGCGATCCGGCGAGGCGGGCGAGAGGGCGAACCGCGTCGGGTCGCCGAGCGGCGATACGAGCACCAGGTAGGGGCGCAAGTGCGATTTGCGAGGCAGGCACAAGCGGGCCATCTGGCCGCTCCCGCGCGCCGCCTGGGCGATCAAGGCGCGCAGGCTCTTGTCATGCCGGACGCTCGAAGAGCCGAGCCGGCCATCGCAAATCTTGAACCCGTCATCCTGTGCGGCGATGTCCCTGGCGGCCCGGTTCGCATGCAATATCGCCGAGTTGGCGTTCGCGAAGATGATCCCGACCGCGAGGACGTCGAGAGCCTCGAATGCGAGAAACTGCGTCAGCTCGTCCGGGAAGACTTGGGGCCCATTTGCCAGTGCCAGCGTCATATGACCGCCACCTCGAAAAATTGAAGACCGCTGCGCTTGCCGGAACGAGATCTCAACCTTGTCGTTTCTGTCTTCTATCCCACCATGGTTGATCGTTTTTTACCATTGTTCCGCCAGCCTATCTTCCGATAGTGCCGGACCTGATCGTTCGATAGGGGGCGGCTGCGGATGCGCACGCGGTCGCCTGGACGGCGTGCTTCGGTTCGGTCAGTAGCCGAGCTTCTGGGCAAGCACCGCAAGCTCGGTGCGGCTGCCGACATTGAGCTTCGCGTAGATGTTGTGCAGGTGCATCTTCACGGTGCCTTCACCGATCCGCATAAGGCGAGCGATCTCCTTGTTCCGGTTGCCCGCTACCACCTGACGGACGATTTCGCGCTCGCGCGGCGTGAGCAGCGCCATCAGCGCCTCTTGGGGCCGGGTTTCGAGGGCGGCCCGCAGAAGGTCGTGCTCGATCCAAGTTCCCCCGGCGGCGACGGTATTGACGCATTGCAGCAGGTGCCGAGCCGCCAGGTCCTTCGGCACAATGCCACGCGCGCCAAGCCGAATGGCCTCCATGACGCGGCTCTCCTCCAGCGTCCCGGTCAGAACGATGGGGCGGGTGCGAGCGCCTTGTTCGCGCAACGAGGCGAGCACCTCCAACCCCGTCATGCGCGGCATCTGATGGTCGACGACCAGGACGTCGGGGTCGTGCGTCAGCACAGCTTTGAGGCATGCCTCGCCGTCGTGGGCGACCGCCAGGATGTTGAAGTCCGGGGGCCTGAAGAGGCCCTGCAATCCCTCCAGAACCACCGGATGATCATCGGCCAGCACCAGGCTCGTCGTCATGCTCAGCAGCGTCTCCGCTCTGGGGTAGCGTAATCACCAGTTCCGTTCCCCCTTGGTCGGATCGGATGCTCAGCGTCCCTCCCATTCCTTGAACCCTGTCTCTCAATGAACGGGGACCGAGCCATTTGGATTTCGGCTCGAGCTGGCTTGGCTGCTCGAAACCGCCCCGGCCGTCGTCGAAGACGCGCAGACGGACGCCTGCTCCGTCTCCTTCGAGCTGCCACTGGAACCGTGTGGCATGGCCGTGCTTCGCCGCGTTCGCGGCGGCTTCGCTGATCAGCCAGACGAGCTGCTGGGCGATGCCGGGGCTGAGCCTCTCCGCTCCGGAGCCGACCGTGGCCATCACCCCCAGCCCCCAGCGCCGGCCAAGCCGATGGGCCAAGTCGCCGAACAGCGTGTGGAGGCTGGCCTCGGCCGGAGGCGCAAGGCAGGCCTCCATGTCCCGCAGCTGTTGGATATAAGTACGGAACTCCGCCTGCTCGGTCTCGATGTTGCACTGCAATTTGCGCAGCCAGGCGGCCGTGATCTGCGAGGCCTCGTTGGAATCGCAAAGGGCCTTCTCGATCTGCAGGCTGAGAGACGTGAGGACCTGCAGGATTCCGTCGTGGAGCTCTCGGGCAAGCCGCATGCGCTCTTCCAAGGCTGCCGCGCGGCTGGCCTGGCTCAGCATGTCACGGCGGTCGAGAAGCAGCGCAATCTCGGTGCCCAGGACGGTGGCGATGGCAAGGTCGTCGGTGGTCGCGTCCTCCAAGCCGAGGATCAGAAGCCGGCCGGTGCGCAGGAACGCCCG
>JAREAF010000065.1 GCA_029240475.1 Rhodospirillales bacterium
CTGGTGCTCTCGGACGAGAATGTCGAGGCGATCCTCGTCAACATCTTCGCCGGCATCAACCGCTGCGACTGGGTGGCGAGCGGGATCGTCCAGGCGATGCAGAAATTCGACGTCACCGTTCCGGTGGTCGTGCGCCTGGCCGGAACCAGCGTCGCCGAAGGCAAGGAGATCCTGAAGGCGAGCGGGCTGCCCGTGGTTGCGGCGGACAGCCTCGCCGACGCCGCCGACAAGGCGGTGGCGGCGTGGCGGCAGGCTGCCGGCGCGCGCAGTCGCCGGACGCGAGAGGAGGCGGCGGCATGAGCGTCCTAATCGACGAAAACACCCGCGTCATCGTGCAGGGCATGACCGGCCGGATCGGCGCCTTCCATGCCGGCGAGATGCTGGCCTACGGCACGCGCGTCGTCGGCGGCGTGACGCCGGGCAAGGGCGGCACGGCCGAGCTCGGCGTGCCGATCTTCAACTCCGTGCGCGAGGCGGTGCGCGCCACCGGCGCGACCGCTTCCATTCTCTTCGTGCCGCCGCCCTTCGCGGCCGATGCGATCATGGAGGCGGCCGATGCGGGCCTCGCGCTCTGCGTGGCCATCACCGACGGCATCCCCTGCCAGGACATGATCCAGGTGAAGCGCTTCATGCGCCGCTACAAGTTCGAGCAGCGCATGCGTCTCGTGGGGCCGAATTGCGCCGGCGTGATCACCCCGGGCAAGGCGATGCTCGGCATCATGCCGGGGCACATCTATGAGCCGGGCTCGATCGGCATCGTCGGACGTTCCGGCACGCTTGGCTACGAGGCGGCCGCGCAGCTCAAATCCTGCGGCCTCGGCGTCTCGACCAGCGTCGGCATCGGCGGCGACCCGATCAACGGCAGCTCCTTCCGCGACATCCTGGAGCTGTTCGAGCAGGATCCCGAGACCACGGCGGTCATGATGATCGGCGAGATCGGCGGCCCGCAGGAGGCCGAGGCGGCCGAGTTCATCCGCGACCACATGACCAAGCCGGTGATCGCCTATGTCGCGGGGCTGACCGCGCCGCGCGGGCGGCGCATGGGCCATGCCGGCGCGATCATCTCCGCTTTCGGCGAGAGCGCGGACGAGAAGGTCGAGATCCTGCAGGAGGCGGGCGTGACGATCGCGCCGAGCCCCTCCGCGCTCGGCGAAACGGTGGCGCTGAGGCTTGCGCGCGCGGCGTGATGGGCAGGGAGCGGGCGATGGGTCTTGCCGTAGCCGCCGAACGCCAGCCCCAGATGCACCCGATGGCCGCCGTCGAGCTGGAGCGCGACGGGCACATCGCTGAAACCCTCGCGCTTCTGCGCGAGCAATTCCGGGCCGTGCTCCGCGCCCGGCAGCCGGAGCTGATCGAGGCGATCGAAGGCGCCGCCACCTTGGAGGGGCTCGCCCCCGCCCTGCGGCTGCGCGCCTTCCAGGCTTACGGCATCTGGTTCCAGCTGCTCGCGATCGCGGAGGAGAATGCGGCGATGCGCCAGCGCCGCCGCCTGGAGCGCGAGGGCGGACCGGATGCCGTCCCCGGCAGCCTCAGCCGGTGCATCGCGCAGATGGCCGCCGCGGGAGTCTCCGCCCGCGAGCTGCAGGATCTCCTCAGCGGCGCGCACATAGCGCCCGTCCTGACCGCGCACCCGACCGAAGCCAAGCGCGTCACGGTCCTGGAGATTCACCGGCGCATCTACCGCCTGCTGCTCGAACTGGAGACGCCGCGCTGGACGCCCGCCGAGCGCGGGGCCATTCATGACAAGCTCCGCATGGAGATCGACCTGCTCTGGCTCACGGGCGAGCTCAGGCTGGAGCGCCCGACGGTCGAGCAGGAGATCGCCTGGGGACTGCATTTCTTCGAGGAGACCCTCTTCGCGCGCGCGCCGGAGCTCTATCAGCGGCTGGAAGCGGCGCTGAGTCGGCACTATCCGGACTTCGCATTTGAAGTGCCGGCCTTCGTGTCCTTCGGCTCCTGGATCGGCGGCGACCGCGACGGCAATCCTTTCGTGACGCTGGAACGGACGCGCGCGGCCGTCGCCTGCAATCGGCTTGCCGCCGTCGACCGCATCCGGCGAGAGCTGGAGACGCTCCTGAAGCGGCTCAGCATCGCCGAGCACGGCATCGCGGTGCCGGAGAGCTTCCGCGTAGCGCTCCGGAAGAGGTTGCAGGAGAGCGGCGAGGGCGCCGCGATCGCGGCGCGAAATCCCGGAGAGCTGTTCCGGCAGTATCTCGCCTGCCTGCTGCGGCGGCTTCCGCCGGCTGGCGCGACGGAGCGCGGCTTTGCCTCCGCGACCGACCTTGCCGTCGAACTGCAGCAGCTGGAAGCGGCGCTGGCCCAGGCCGGCTGCGCGCTCGAGGCCCGCACGCTGGTTCGACCGGTGCGGCGCTTGGTCGAGACGTTCGGGTTCCGCTGCGTCGGGCTCGATCTTCGGCAGAACTCGACCGTGACCAACCGCGCGGTCGATGCGCTGCTCGGCCCGGACCGCCCGCTGCCGCGCCAACAGGCGATCCTGGCCGAGCTCCTCGGACTGCTCGGCCTGGTCGCGGAGCGCCGCACGGAGAGCGATACCGGGACGTTTGGTCCCTTCATCCTCAGCATGACGCGCGAGGCCGCGGACATGCTGGGCGTCTATCTTCTGGCCAAGCGAGCGGGACTGTTCGCCGATGCGGCTGGGGTGGAGAGCTGCACGCTGCCGATCGTCCCGCTCTTCGAAACGATCGAGGATCTGCGCCGCGCGCCGGCGGTGATGCGCGAGCTCCTCTCCGTGCCGCTGGTGCGCCGCTCGATCCGCGCGCAGGGCGGCGTGCAGGAGATCATGCTGGGCTATTCCGATTCCAACAAGGATGGCGGTTTCCTCACCGCCAATTGGGAGCTCTACAAGGCGCAGATCGCGCTCACGCGGCTCGGCCAGGAGTTCGACATCCGCATCGCCTATTTCCATGGTCGCGGCGGATCGGTGAGCCGGGGCGGCGCGCCCACCGGCCGCGCGATCGCCGCGCAGCCGCCGGGATCGATCGCAGGGCGGATGCGCATCACCGAGCAGGGCGAGATCGTATCCGCCCATTACGCCAATGGCGGCACGGCGCTGGCGCATCTGGAGCTGCTGGTCTCGAGCGTGCTGGCCCACAGCGTGGCGACGGCCCCCGCTCCCGCGCAGCCGGAATTTCACGAGGCGCTGGAAGCGCTGTCGGGCGTGGCCTTCGCGGTCTATCGACGCCTGATCGAGCATCCGGGGCTCGTCTCCTACTACGAGCTGGCGAGCCCGGTGGGGGAGATCGCGCGGCTGAAGCTCGGCTCGCGTCCCGCGCGACGGCACGGCGCGCAGACGCTGCAGGATCTGCGCGCCATCCCGTGGGTGTTCGGCTGGAGCCAGAACCGGCACCTGATCCCGGGCTGGTTCGGCGTCGGCACGGCGCTCGCGCGATTCGTCGAGATCCGGGGAGCGGCGGGCGCGCGGCTGCTCCGCAACATGTTCGAGCAATTCCCCCTGTTCCGACTGGCCATCGACGAGGTGGAGAAGACGCTGGCGCTGGTCGATCTCGATGTGGCCCGCCGCTTCGCAGGGCTGGTGGCCGACCGCCGGCTGGGATCGGAGATCTTCGCGGTCATCGAAGCGGAATATCGGCGCACGGTGGAGCAGGTGCTGGCGGTCAGCGGCAGCGGCGCGCTCCTGGACCGGTTCCCCAACCACCGGGCGGGGCTGAACAGGCGCTTGGCCCTGCTCGATCAGGCGGGGCTGCGGCAGGCGGAGCTGCTGGAGAGGGTCCGCGCGCGCCGCGAGGAGGGCCCGCTGCCGCAGGAGGAGCTGGTCCAGCTCCTGCTCGCGATCAATTGCGTGGCGTCCGGCCTGGGCTGGACCGGCTGACCGGCGCTTCAGGCCGCGTGGCTTGCCGCCGAGTGCGTGAGCAGCGCATAGAGGGCGTCGGCGCTGTCGCTGCCGCGCAGCTTCTCGCAGGTCACCCGGTCGCGCAGCAGCCGTGAGACGCGGGCCAAGGCCTTCAGGTGATCGGCGCCCGCCCCTTCGGGCGCCAGCAGCAGGAAGATGAGATCCACCGGCTGCTCGTCGATGGCGTCGAAATCGATGGCCTGGTCGGCGCGCGCGAACAGGCCGTAGAGCCGGTCGAGGCCGGCGATCTTCCCGTGCGGGATGGCGATGCCGTTGCCCACTCCGGTCGAGCCCAGCCGCTCGCGCTCGAGCAGGACGTCGAAGATCGCCCGCTCATGGAGGCCCGTGATCTCGGCCGCGCGCTTGGCAAGGTCCTGCAAGGCTTGTTTCTTGCTGGTCGCGCGCAGATGCGCGATCACGCTGTCCGGCCGGAGAAGCTGTTCGATTTCCATGATCCTAGCCCTGTTGGCTGATGCCGGCGCAACCTGCGCTCGCCAAGCTCCGCGAGCCCTCGGACGCGGTCTTGAGAAAGGCCCGTGCGACCAAATCCGACGCCCCGCCTTGACCTTGCTGCTGCGTTGAGATTTGCGCCCGCCAGCCACCCCTCCGCCAGGAGAACGGGGGCGGGGGTCCAATCGAGGGGCGCGAACATAAGAAGGGGTGTCCGGCAAGTCAAGCATAGCCCGCTTTGCCTTGGGTTTCCGCCAAAAACGCCAGAGCGGCCCGCCCGTTCACCGCTCGAACGCCTTGCGTCGCCTGCGCTCGACGGAAGAGGGGATGCGGAGCGATTCGCGATATTTCGCAACCGTCCGACGGGCGATTTCGACCCCGCCTTCGCGCAGCATCTCCACCAGCCGGTCATCGGACAGGGTGGCCTTCGGGTCCTCGTGATCGATCAGCTCGCGAATGCGCCGCTTGACCGCCTCGGCGGCGATGGCATCACCGTCCGCCCCGCTCGGCAGCGCCGTGGCGAAGAAGTAGCGCAGCTCGAAGGTGCCGCGCGGGGTGGCCATGAATTTGTTGCTGGTGGCCCTGCTGACCGTGCTCTCATGCAGCTTCACGGTCGCCGCGACGTCGCGCAGCACCAGCGGCTTTAGCCGCTCGACCCCGTGGACGAAAAAGCCGTCCTGGCGGCGCACGATCTCGCTTGCGACCTTGAGGATGGTGCGCGCGCGCTGGTCCAACGCCCGCACCAGCCATTTTGCCGAAGCCAAGCGCTCGCTGACATAGCTCAGCGCCTCGGTGCCCCGCGCCGTCCGCACCAGCTCGGCATGGTAGCGGCGATTGACGATGAGCTTGGGCAGCGTCTCCGGATTGAGCTCGATCGCCCAGCCGCCGCCCGGCCTGGGCTGCATCAGAACGTCGGGCACGACCGTCTCCGGGGTCGCCTGGTCGAAGGCGAGGCCCGGCTTGGGGTCGAGACGGCGCAAGGTCGACAGCAACCGCTTGAGCGCCGGGCCTTCCACCCCGACGCGGTCGGCGAGGCGCTCGAAGTCGCTCCCCGCCAGCAGGTCGAGATGCGCGAGCAGCCGTTGCATGCTCTCGTCCAGCAAGCCGCGGTCGGTGAGCTGGGCGCCGAGGCATTCCGCCAGCGAGCGCGCGAACACACCCGGCGGGTCCAGCTGCTGAAGCCGCGGCAGCAGCCTTTCAATTCGGCCCACGGGCGCGCCCAGCCGCTCGGCCAAATCGTTGATATCGGCGGTCACATAGCCGGCCTCGTCCAGGCTCTCCAGCAAAGCCAGGGCGATGACCCGGTCGCGCGGATCGAGCAGATCGGTGGCGATCTGGCTGGCCAGATGCTCGCGCAGGCTCAAGCCTCGGGAGGGGATGTCGCGGCCGGGAGCGTCGTCGTCCTCGCCCGTCCCGGACCAGCGCTCGGCAAAGCCGCCGTCCTCGCTCTGCTGTGCGCTCCGGTCGGCGGGCGCGGACGGAGCTTCGAGGCTGCCCGCGGGCGGGTCGGCGCGCTCCAGCAAGGGATTGAGCTCGAGCTCCTGCTCCACATGCTGGATCAGCTCGGTCGCGGGCATTTGCAGGATGCGAATCGCCTGGCGCAGCTCCGGCGTCAGCGCCAGCGAAGGCGTCTGCCGCAAATTCAGGCGGGGGCCGATGCTCGTGCCCATCTGGGAAAGCCGATCCCGCTGCGCGGGGTTAGAGGCTGAACCGTTCGCCGAGATAAACCCGGCGGACATCCTCATGCACGACGATCTCGGCCGGCGGACCCTCCATCAGCACGACTCCCTCATGCAGGATGTAGGCGCGGTCCACGATTTCGAGCGTTTCGCGGACATTGTGGTCGGTGATCAGCACGCCGATGCCGCGATCCTTCAAATGCGAGACGAGCGAGCGGATCTCGGCGACGGCGATGGGATCGATCCCGGCAAGCGGCTCGTCCAGCAGGATGAAATTCGGCCGCGACGCCAGGGCACGCGCGATCTCCACGCGCCGCCGTTCGCCGCCGGAGAGCGCCATGGCCGAAGCCTTGCGCAGATGGGCGATCGCGAACTCGTCCAGGAGCGCCTGGAGATCCGATTCGCGCCGCTCGCGCGAGGGCTCCACCACCTCCAGCACCGCCCGGATGTTCTGCTCGACGGTGAGGCCGCGGAAGATCGAGGCTTCCTGCGGCAGGTAGCCGATGCCCAAACGCGCGCGCCGGTACATCGGCAGCGCGGTCACGTCCTCCCCGTCCAGCAGGATCGCACCGGCGTCCGGCGCGATCAGGCCGGTGATGATGTAGAAGCAGGTCGTCTTGCCGGCGCCGTTGGGCCCGAGCAGCCCCACCGCCTCGCCGCGATTGACCGACAGGGTGACCGAGTGCAGCACGGGCCGCCTCTGATAGCTCTTGGCCAGGTCGCGCGCATAAAGGCCGCGCCGCAGCGGATGGACCGTGCCGGTCTCCGCCCTGCCGACCTCTCCGGCGCTGCCGTTCCCGCGCATGTCCGGTCCGTCTCCCACCAACCTGCTCAGCCGCCGGGCTCCGGCACCGAGCCGGGAAGCACGAGCCCCTTCACCTTGCCCGAGCCGCCCGGAGGTGCGCCGAGGAGACGGCTGACGCCCGACTTCAGATCCACTTCGGCATATTCCCCGTTCAGCTGATTCTGGTCCTGCGTCACCTTCACGCCGCCGGTGAGGATCGCGAACTGCTTCTCGACGTCATAGGTGCCGTGATCGGCTCGCACGAACTCGCGCTGCGTCGCGATGCGCACATTGCCGGTCGCCTCGACCTTGCTCAAGGCCAGATCGCCCGCCGCGCCCGGCGCGAGCGTTGCGAGGACGTGCTCGGCATCGAGCCGCTGCCCTTCGCGCACGACGGCGACGTCGCCATGCGCGGAAGCCTCGCGGGTGCGGTCGGAATATTCAAGCCGGTCCTTCGCGGTCAGGACGTCGGTCGGCGTCTCGAGCTTCAGGGGCTGGCCGGTGACCGTCATGTTGCGGCTGGTCACGTCATAGACGGCGAGGTCGCCCGTGACCACGACCGACTGCGAGGCGAGCCGGACGTTGCCTGCCGCTTCCAGCCGGTAGATCTCCGACCCCCCCTCGGCCCCCTCGCGATAATGCGCCGTCAACGTATCGGCGGAGACGGAGAGATCGCCGCGCCGGGCCTGCGCCGCCCCGCGAGCGGTGTAGGTCTTGGCGTTGCGGTTCCATTCGATGCCCCCTTCGGCCGTGATCTCGATCGGTAGCTGCGCCGTCGCGGCGGTTCCGGTCGCGGCCTCCTGCGCCAGGGCCGGAGCGACTGCGGCCAGCAGCAGCAGCGCGAGCAGCGGGAGCTTATGCAAGATCGCCGTCACGGAATCGCCTCCGGGCTGCCGGAGAGGACGAGTCGGCTCTTGCCGGTGAACTCCACCACGTCGCCGCGTTGCACCACCTTGAATCCCTCGGACTGGAGCGTGCCGAACGGCCCGTGCGCGGCCACCGGCTCGTGCCCTTCCGCCGTGCCCGCCCTGAGATCGATCGCGGCCGAGGGCGTTTGGATCTCGTAACCGCGATCGTGCAGCAGATTGACCCCGCCCGCCAGCCTCAGGGTCTCCGAATCGCGCCGGTAGAAGCCCTGCGCGGCGTTGAGGGCCACGCCGGCCCCGTCCTCCAGCCTGACTTCCGCCGTGGGCTTGGCCAACAGGATGAGATTGTCGTCCTTGAGATCCTGCACGGCGCGTTCCGCGCTCACCTCGAAGGGCCGGTTCTGACGGTCGGTGCCCTGGAAACGCGGCTTGACCATGCTCAACCGGTCGATGCCGGCCTCGCCCATAGGGTCGGCCACGATCTGGAATCGACCGCCCTCGAGCAGATATTGCGGCCACAGCGCCACCAGCAGGATCAGGCCGACGGCGGTCGCCGGCAACAGGACCTTGAGCGTCGTGATGGTGGCCGCATAGCCGATCAGCGGCCGCCGCCGCGCCTTGCGGGGCCGATCCGTCCCCAGCCGGTCGCGGGCGGCGCTCATCGCTCAGCCCTCCGCGCCCGCTCTCACGCGATCCCCGCGCGCAGGCAGTCGTGGATGTGCAGGATCCCGATCGGGCGATCCTCCTCGACGACGAAGAGGCTGGTGATCTTGCGCTGGTTCATGACCCCGAGGGCCTCGGCGGCGAGCGCATCGGGGCGGATGGTCCTCGGCTGCGGGGTCATCACCTCGCGGGCGGTGAGCGAGAGCAGCTTGGGGCCCATATGGCGCCGCAGGTCGCCGTCGGTGATGATCCCGACGAGCTTGCCCGCATTGTCGACGATCCCGGCGACGCCGAAGCTCTTGGCGGTCATCAGCACGAGGACCTCGGCCATCGCCGCGCTCTCGGCGATCAGCGGGACCTCCTCGCGGCCATGCATGATGTCGGCGACCTTCATCAGCATGCGGCCGAGGCGGCCGCCGGGATGCAGGACGCCGAAATCGCTGGCCGAGAAGCCCTTGCGCTCGAGGAGCGCGACCGCAAGCGCATCGCCCAGCGCCAAGGTCATGGTGGTGGAGGTGGTGGGGGCGAGCCGCATCGGGCAGGCTTCCGCCGCGTGCGGCAGGACCAGCGCCACGTCGGCATTGCGCGCGAGGGTCGACTGCGCCCGGCTGGTGATCGCGATCAGCGGGATCGCGTAGCGCCGGCTGTAGGCGATGATGTCGGCGAGCTCGGGGGTCTCGCCGGAATTGGAGAGGGCGAGCAGGCTGTCGCCGGTCGCAATCATCCCCAAATCGCCGTGGCTGGCCTCGGCGGGATGCACGAAGTAAGCGGCGGTGCCGGTCGAGGCCATGGTCGCGGCGATCTTGGCCCCGATATGGCTGTTCTTGCCCATGCCGGTGACGATGACCCGGCCGGTGGTCCGGTCCAGGATCTCGACCGCGCTCTCGAACCGTTCATCCAGTGCGTCGGAGAGGGCGGACAGCCCCTCCATTTCCAGTTGCAGCACCCGGCGGGCGGAACCCAGGGCCGCTTCTCCCGTCACCGCCGGCTCACGCCGCGGCAGGGCTCCGTTCGCCATGCTCCGTCCTCGCCGAGAAATGGGAAAGCATCCCGGTTTTTAAGCTCAGAACCGTGCCTTGCGTCAAAGAAATATGGCTGCCCTGCGGGGCGGGCCGCGTCAGTGCTGGAAAATATCCTGATCGGCCCAGCCGGCCAGGTCGAGCTCGGCCCGGAACGGCAGGAATGCGAAGCAGGCCGCCGCCAGATGGGTGCGGCCCTCCCGCGCGAGCATCTGGTCCAGCCTTGCCTTCAGCGTGTGCAGATAGAGCACGTCCGAGGCCGCATAGGCCAGCTGCTCCTGCGTGAGCTCGGCCGCGCCCCAGTCTGAGGATTGCTGCTGCTTGGAGAGATCCACATTCGCCAGATCCTTGACCAGGTCCTTCAGCCCGTGCCGGTCGGTGAAGGTGCGCACCAGCTTGGAGGCGATCTTGGTGCAATAGACCGGCCGCGCCGTGACCCCGAAGGCGCGCTTCAGCGCGGCGATGTCGAACCGCGCGAAATGAAACAGCTTGAGGACGCGCTCGTCCGCCAAAAGCCGGGCGAGGTTCGGCGCGCTGGGATTGATCGGGTCCACCTGGACCAGATGGGCGGTGCCGTCGCCGGAGGAAAGCTGGACCAGGCACAGCCGGTCGCGGTTGAGGTTGAGGCCCATGGTCTCGGTGTCGATGGCGACCACCGGCCCCAGATCGAGCCCGTCGGGAAGATC
>JAREAF010000066.1 GCA_029240475.1 Rhodospirillales bacterium
ACCATCAACTGGGGCGATGAGATCACCTTGACGTCGGTGATCTGCGTCAGCGCGTTCAGGATCACCTGCGCATTGGCCGAGGTGAGCGCGTAGTTGAAGCCCGGGAACACTGGCGCGACGGCTCCGGTCGCCAGCTGACTGAAGGTAAAGTTGCTGTCGCCGGTATGGAAAAACCACTGCAGCCCGTACCGCAGCTCATCCGTCAAGGTGACCTCGGCGATGGTGGCCTCGATCAGCACCTGCAGCGGCGTGACGTCGAGCTGGCGCAGCGCATTCTCGATCTGGCGGTATTCCTCGGGCGTGGCCGAGATGACCAGCGCGTTGTTGCGCACGTCCGGCACGATCTGGATGCCCTGCCGGCGTTCCTGCTGAGGCAGGTCGAGCGCCGCCGACAGCGCGGCATCGGACTCCAGGCCGTCGCCGATCCCGACCACTCCCGCCGCCGCGCCGTCGCCCAGCGCCGTTTCGACCGGCTGCCCGCCGCCGAAGCCGATCTCGGTCGGCGTCAGGCCGGGCGCAAGCGAGGCCTTGGGACCCTCGCGGCCGACCTGGGTCACCGTCGCGGGGAACAGCTGCCCGAGCACGCGTCCCATATCGGCCGCGCGGCCGTTCTGCACCCGGTACACATAGATGCGGCGGCCGTCGCCTTCCTGCCCGCGGTCCAGCCGCTCCACCCAGAGGCGCGCTTCCTCGACCATGCTTGGATCGCCGGCGATGGCGAGAACCGCGCGCAAGCGCTCGATCGGCAGGAACCGGATCGCGCCCGGGCTGGTGGCGCCCGGGGCCCCTGCCGCGCCGGCGCCGGGCACCGGCCCGAAAACGGCGCCGAGTTCCTGGGCCATCACGCGCGGGCTGGCGAACTCGACCGGGAACAGTCCGAAGGAGCGGCCGGCCATCCAGTCCACATCGAAGATGTCGACGAGGTTCTGAAGCTCCGCCGCCTCGATTCCGGTACCGGAAAAGATGAGGAGATTGCGCACGGGGTCGATGCGCAGGACGCGGCCGGGCGGTATGAGCGGCTGAAGGGTCTCCTGCAGATTGGCGGCCGACGCGAAGCGCAGAGGCAGTACATGGATGCCGAACGCGCCGGCGGCAGGATCGACTTGCGCGGGCGGCAGCCCGGTCACGGCGACGTCCAGCGGCTGCACCTTGTAGCCGCCGTCGGACGGCACCAGTGCGGCGCCGTTCGAGGCGAGCAGGTTCTCGAGCGTCGGGATCAGCGCATTCTGCGGAATGGGCTTGGTGGTGCGAATGGTGATGGTGCCGCTGACGCGCGGATCGACGACATAGGTCACTCCGAGTATGTCGCCGAGGATGGTATCGAGCGCCTCGCGGATGTCCGCATTGACGAAGTTGAGCGTGACGTCGCCGCCGTCGCCGATGGCGAAGCCGGGCCCGGTGGAGGGCTGCGGCGCGGCCGTGCCCTTGCCCTTGTAGATCTCCGGTCCGGCCAGCACCGACCCGGTGCCGCCGCCCTCACTGTCGGGGCGCGGGAGCGCAACCGGCTCGCCCGTGGCGCGCTCTTTGGTGGCACTTCGTACGGACGGGGCTGGCGGGCCGCCGGCGGTGTTGCGGCTCTCGCAGGCGCTCAGAGCGGAGAGAAAAAACAGAATCGCGGCGGCTCCGGCGAATCCGCCGGGCACCCTCAACAGCCGCCGATGTCCCCCTGACATTCCGCGCAGAGCCTGGAGTTCGTGGGTTCGGTCTTTGTGGTCTCGCTGGTGTATGCCCCGATTCTCCAAATCGTCAAAGACTTTCCTCATGCCAATACTTCAGTACCACCTAATATTGCACTACCACGGCAAATCACCACGGATTTGTATAAATGTTTGTTAACCCTTCCGGGGTAACCGTCCTTACTCGTGAAAACAGCAACTTGCCCGGGCTTGCGCGGATGGACGGCCAATACGCCCCTGCCCTGCTGATCGGTCTGGCGGCTCCGTGCGTCGGGAGCTTCGCCGGGCTCGTCGCCGATCGGCTGCCCAGCGGATCCCCCACCGTGGCGGGCCGGTCGCGCTGCGCGAGCTGCGAAGCCCGGCTGCGGTGGCACGAGCTCGTGCCGATCGTCAGCTGGCTAGCGCAACGCGGACGCTGCCGCCGCTGCGGCGCGGCGATCGGCTGGGCCGCTCTCGTTGCGGAACTCGCCGCGCTCGCCGTGGCGCTCTGGGTGCTCCTGGCGCTGCCCGAGCGCGCTTGGCTCCCGGCGCTGGCCCTGGGCTGGTCTTTGCTGCTCCTTTCACTGATCGATCTGAAGTCGATGCTGCTGCCCGATCGCATCACCCTGCCGCTGTTGGCCGCAGGCCTGGCATCGGCGGCCCTGCTCGCGCCGGAGCGCTGGTCGGACCATGCGCTGGGCGCGGCCATCGGGTTCGGAAGCCTGGCCGTGCTGGCGTTGCTCTATGAGAAAACGCGCGGCCGGACCGGGCTTGGCGGCGGCGATGCGAAGCTGTTCGCGGCGATCGGCGCCTGGATCGGCTGGGCGGGGCTGCCCAGCGCGCTGCTGATCGCCGGGATTGCGGGGATCGCGCACGCCTTCATTCAGGGACGCGGCCGGTTGAGCGGCGGCGAGCGCATTCCCTTCGGCCCGGCCCTCGCCTTGGGCGGGTGGATCGTCTGGCTGCATGGGCCGCTGGCATGGCGATGAGCGCCTCGGCCGCAACTCCCCTCGATTCATCGGCGCCCGCGACGGATCCCGCCGAGGCGATCGCGGAGCGCCTGGTCGAGACCGAGCGGCTGGACCGCCGCGGGCTGGAGCGCGCGCAACGCCTGGTCGTCGACAGCCGTGAATCCCTGCTGCAGGTTCTGGCGAAGCTGGGCCTGGTCGCCGAGCGGGACCTGGCGGAGGCGATCGGCCATGTCCTCGAGCTGCCGCTCGCCGGCCCGAAGGACTATCCGGAGCGACCGCTGCTGGAGGACAAGCTCAGCCTGAGGTTCCTGCGCGAATCTCGGCTCCTCCCCATCGCCGACACGCCGGACGGCCTCGTCGTCGCCATGGCCGACCCGCTCGACCGCTACGCGGAAGAGGCCATCGGACTGGTGGTCGGCCGCAAGGTGCAGCGCTGGGTCGCCGTGCCTGCGGAGCTGGAGGCCGCGCTGGACCGGCTCTATGGCGGAGACTCCAGCGAGGCGCCGCAGGAGGGCGATGCCGCCGACGTCACGGGCGAATTCGACAGCCTCGACAACGATGTGGAGCGCCTGCGCGATCTCGCCAGCGAAGCGCCCGTCATCCGGCTGGTCAATCAGATCGTGAGCCGCGCGGTCGAGGCGCGCGCCTCCGACATCCATCTGGAGCCCTCCGAGAACGGGCTTAAGGTCCGCTTCCGGGTCGACGGGCTGCTGCGCGACATAGAGCTGTTGCCGGCGCGGCTGCGCCCGGCCGTGATCTCGCGCGTCAAGATAATGGCGCGGCTGAACATCGCCGAACGTCGCCTGCCGCAGGACGGCCGCATCAAACTGGCGGTGCGCGGCACGCCGCTCGACCTGCGCGTGGCCGTCACGCCCAGCCTTCACGGCGAGGCGGCGGTCCTGCGTATCCTCCACAGGGAATCGGTGGCGCTGGAGTTCGCCGCGCTGGGGATCGGGGGCGCCAATCTTGCGGCGTTGCTTCGCATCCTCGAGCGGCCGCACGGGATCATCCTGGTGACGGGCCCGACCGGCAGCGGAAAGACGACCACGCTTTACGCGGCGCTCTCCCGCCTCAACACGCCCGAGCGGAAGATACTCACCGTCGAGGATCCGATCGAGTATCAGCTGGAAGGCATCACGCAGATCCAGGTGCAGCCCTCGATCGGGCTGGACTTTGCGAACGTGCTGCGCTCGCTGCTGCGCCACGATCCCGACGTGATGATGGTCGGCGAAATCCGCGACCGCGAGACCGCGGAGATCGCCGTGCAGGCCGCGCTCACAGGGCATCTCGTGCTCTCGACGCTGCACACCAACAGCGCCGCAGGGAGCATCGCGCGGCTGATCGATATGGGCGTCCCGGAATATCTGCTCGCCTCCACGCTCACGGGCGCCATGGGACAGCGCCTGGTGCGCACCCTCTGCCCCGATTGCCGCGAGCCGTTCGAGGCGCTGCCGGAACTGGCGCGCGAGCTCGGCCTCGACCGGCTGGGCGGCCATTCGGGCCCGGTGCGCCTCTGGCGACCGCGAGGCTGCGAGAGCTGCCACGGGACGGGCTATCGCGGGCGCACCACCATCTCGGAAGTGCTGGTCTCGAACGATGGGCTGCGGCGGCTGATCCTGAAGCGGGCGGATGCGCGCGAGCTGCACCAGGCGGCCGGGGCCGAAGGCATGGTCGAGATGTTCGCCGACGGCGCCGCCAAGGCAACGGCCGGCCTGACGACCATCGAAGAAGTCCTCAAATCCACGCGAGACGTGTAGATGGCGCGGTTCCGCTACAAGGCGGCCAGCGCGGCCGGCGACATCCTGGAGGGCGAGATCGAAGCCCCGAGCCGCGTCGTCGCGGTGGAAGGGCTGCGCCGAAAGGGGCACCTGCCGATCCGCGTCGAACCGCTGACCGGAGGTACGCCGAGCCGGTCCGTGCGCCCGGCCGGACGCCGTTCGGAGCGGCTGCCCCCGCGCGAGATCGCGCTGCTCACGCGCGAGCTCGCCACGCTGCTGCAGGCGGGACTGCCGCTCGACCGTTCGCTCGCCCTCATTCTGGAAATGACCGAGCACCCCGCGCTTCGGAAATTCATCGAGCGGCTGATGCAGTCGGTGCGCGGCGGCGTGAGCTTGGCCCAGGCGCTGGAGCCGGAGCGCCACCGCCTGCCCGCCATCTATGTCGGCATGGTCAGCGCCGGCGAGGCGGGCGGATCGCTCGCGCCCGTGCTGGCGCGCCTGGCCGATGCGCTCGAGCAGGCGGAGAAGCTGAAGGAAACGGTGCGGTCGGCGCTGGCCTATCCGGCGCTGGTGCTGCTGGTCGCCACCGGCTCGCTGGTCGTCCTGCTGACGGTCGTGCTGCCCGAGTTCCGGCCGCTGTTCGAAAGCAGCGGCGCCGAGCTCCCGACCTCGACGGCAGTGCTGATCGCGGTGGGAGAGGGGCTTTCGCGATACTGGTGGGCGCTCGCCCTGCTGGTTCTAGTGATCGGGCTCGCCGTATCGGCGCACAACCGCACGCCGGAAGGCCGGCTGCGGCGCGACCGCATAGTCCTCGACGCTCCGCTGCTGGGCGACGTCGTGCGCAAGAACGAGGTGGCCCGGTTCTGCCGGACTCTCGGCACGCTCAGCGGAAACGGCGTGCCGATCCTCGAGGCGCTGCGGATTGCGGGCGATGCCGTGGCCAATCAGGTGATCGCCGAAGCCATTCGCGCGCTGGGCCAGCAGCTTCGGCGAGGCGAGCGTATGGCGCCTCATCTCGCGCACTCGCGCATCTTTCCGCGCATGGCGGTGCAGCTCGTGCAGGTCGGCGAGGAGAGCGGCGAGCTCAGCCAGATGCTGCTGCGCGTATCGGAAATCTACGACGAGGAGGTCAAGCGCTCCTTGCAGCGCATGGTCTCCATGCTGGTGCCGGCGATCACCATAGGCCTCGGCCTGCTGGTGGCCGCGATCGTCGCCACCATGCTGACCGCCATTCTCGGCACCTACGATCTGACGATGTGAGCCCTATTGGAGGAATTCGATGACATCTGACTCCCTCGCACGCCCGGGAGACGACGGCACGGACCGCGGTCAGGAGGGCTTCACGCTCGTGGAGCTCCTGGTCGTGCTGGCGATCCTCGGGCTGCTCGCCGCGATCGCGGCGCCGCAGGTGATGCGCCAGCTTGGCGGGGCCAAGAGCGAAGCCGCGGAGATCCAGCTCGAGAAGCTCGGGGGAGTGCTCGATCTCTATCGGCTGGAGGTCGGCGTCTATCCGACCACGGCCGAAGGCCTGACCGCGCTGGTGGATCGACCGGCCGCGGCCGCTCCCAGCTGGAACGGCCCGTACCTGAAGAATCCTGATGCCCTGACCGATCCGTGGGGGCGGCCGTACCAGTATCGTGCGCCCGGCGACCATGGCGATTACGACCTCTGGTCCCTCGGAGCGGACGGCAAACCGGGCGGCGAAGGCGAGAACCGGGATGTCGCGAGCTGGTGAAGCCGCGGACGCCGCGGGATTCACGCTGATAGAGCTGCTCGTGGTGATCTCGATCCTCGCCGCGCTGGTCGGGCTCGCTTTGCCGGCCTTCGATCGGGTGATGCCGGGCGCCTCGCTGCGCTCCGAAGCCGCGGAGCTGGCGGGCATGATGCGGGAGGCCCGCAGCCGCGCCATCCGCGACGACGCCAGCCTAGCGGTGACGCTCGACATCGGCGACCGGACGCTGTCGATTCCGGGACGGCGCCATCGGCTGCCCAGTCACATTGGCGTCACCCTGCTGACCGGATCGACCGAGATCACGCGCGGCGGCGGGCGCATCCTGTTCCATGGCGACGGCACCTCCACCGGCGGGCGGCTGCGCCTCATTGCGGATGAAGAGCATGCGGACATTCTGGTGGACTGGATCACCGGCCGCGTCGCCGTCGCCCGCTGAGGCGCGCCGCGAGGCCGGGTTCACGCTGCTGGAGGTGCTGGTCGCCTTCGCGATCATGGCGGTTGCGATGACCGCCCTCCTGCAAGCCTTTGGCGGCGGGCTCGTCGCCGCGCGCCGGACCGACGCGGCCAGCCAGTCCCTGGCCGCGGCCCGATCGCTCCTGGAGCGGGTCGGAAGCGAGTTGCCCATCGTATCCGGCACAAGAACCGGCGGCGACGCCGGACTGCAGTGGCAGGTCAGCGTCGCGCGGCGGAAGAGCCCCCTGGACCAGATCAAGGAGCCGGAACCCAGATACGCGCTGTTCGACGTGGTCGTGACGGTGACCGCTACCGGGGCGGCGCCGGTCTCGCTGGTCACCGTCCGCATGGCAGCCGTGCAATGACCCGGCACGCGCGCGCCGACGGCTTCACGCTCGTGGAGCTGCTGATCGCCACCACCTTGCTCGCCCTGCTCTCGGTCATCCTGTTCGGCGGCCTGCGCTTCGGCGCGCGCGCCTGGGAGGCGGGCGGCGAAAGCATCGAGCGCACGGGCGAGGTCGAGGCGGTGCAGCAGCTGCTGCGCCGCATGATGGTGGAAGCGGTCCTTCCGGAGCCGGCCGGCGCCGCGCCGGAACCTTCAGTGGCCGGGACGGGCGGCCGCGTCAACTTCTTCGCGCCCTTGCCCCATCATCTCGGCACCGGCGGGATCGGCCGCTACGCCTTGGCGCTCGACGAGCGCGGGCAGCTCCTGATCGCCTGGGAACCGCGCCGCCCCGAACGACGGCTGGAGGCGCCCCTCTCCGCAGCGCCCTCGTCCGTGCTTCAGAATGTGGCAGCGCTGAACCTCTCCTATTACGGCTCGCTCGCACCGGGCGACGCCCCGGGCTGGCATGAGAGCTGGAACAGCCGGACGCTTCCGCTGCTCATTCGCGTTCGAATCGATTTTCCCGAGGGGGACCGGCGCCGCTGGCCGGATCTCGTGATCGCGCCACGCCTGGCCCGGGCCAGCGGCGCGTAAGGAGGCTGACCCATGCTGCGACTGGAAGCGCTTCGACCCTTTGCGCCGACCCTGGTCGACTCCTGGCCGAAGCTGCAGCGGATGCTGCGGCCAGCCCAGGATTTCCTGGCATGGTGGACGAGCGAGCTGCGGGCCTGCGTCCCGCCGCGTTTGCGGGGCGTGCTCTCCCGTCCGGGGCAAGTGGTCGAGCTCGTCGTCGCCGACGGCGCGGCCAGGTTCAGTCGCCGCCGCGGCGCGCAGTCCGAAGATCTGGCGCGCATCGGCCTGGCCCGCAACGAAGAGGTGCAGGCGCGGCGTGCGCTCGCGCAATTGCGCGCGCAGATCCAGCCCAAGCGCGCGCATATCCATCTCGGCATCGCTCCCGGACAGGTGCTGCGCCGGACCATCGACCTGCCGGTCTCCGTCGTCGAGAATCTGCGTGAGGTGCTGGAGCTGGAACTGGACCGGCACACGCCCTTCCGCCCGGCGGAGGTCTATTTCGACCACCGGGTCGCGGGGTTCGACGATGGCGGCAAGCGCGTCCTGGTCGAGATCGCCGTGGTGCCGCGCCGACTGGCCGACCGCGCCTTGTCCATCGCCCGCGCGCTCGGCTTTCCCCCCGAGCGGGTGGGAATCGCCGGAGAGGACGGAATCGATTTCCTGCGCGCCGAAGGCGAAGCCGAGGCCGAAGGTCCATCGGAGGGCGCGGTCGCCCGCCTGGGCGTGGCGGCTGGGCTTGCCCTGCTCCTGCTCCTGCCCTGGATGGCGCTGAAGCTGACCGAGCAGCGCGAAGAAGCGCGCGCAGCCGAGCTGCGGCAGGAGGCGGCGGAGACGGATGCGCTACGCAAGGAGATCGACACGCTGATCGGCCGAAATCGCAGCCTCCCGCTGCGCAAGCAGAACGGACCGACCCTGATGGCGGTGCTGGAGGAGCTGGCAAGCATCCTGCCCGATGGCACATGGGTGGCCGAGCTGCGGCTGGAAGGGCCAAAGCTTTCACTGGTCGGTTATTCGCAGAGCGCCTCGGGGCTGATCGCGGTGATCGAGCAGTCCGACCTGTTCTCGGCGAGCGAATTCGCCTCTCCCGTCATGCCCGATGCGACGCTGGATGCGGAGCGGTTTCACCTCATCGCCACCGTCGGAGGGAAGTGAACCATGCATATGCCGCTGTCCAAGCCGGTCAGCCGGTTCGCGGCCGTCGGCCTGCTGCTGCTGGCTCTGGCGTTCCTTCACGCGCTGGTCGTGCGCCCGCTCGCTGGCAGCTGGCAGGACACCGCCACCGGGATCGAGGATGCGCGCGCGCTCGCTGCGGGGTATGCGCGGACAGCGGCCGCCCGCCCGCAATATGAGCAGCAGGTCGCGGAGCTGCGCACCGAGCACCCGGATCCCGAATGGTTCCTGGCCGGAGACACCGACGCGCTCGCGGCCGCGACGCTTCAAGACCGAATCGGCAGCCTGGTGCAATCAGCCGGGGCGGAGCTGCGCTCCATCCAGACCGTCTCGACGGTGGAGGAGGACGGCATGCGCCGGGTGGGCATCACCGTGGAGCTTGCCGCGAAAACGGCGTCCCTGCTTCGACTCGCCTACGCGATCGAAGCCGGGACGCCCTATCTCTTCATCACCAGTGCCGAGACGATCGCCGACCCGAGCCAGGGCGGGATCGAGGACCCCACCTTGATGGTCCGGCTGGAGATCATCGGATACCGTCACCCTCAGGGCTGACGGCGTGGCTTGAGCCGATCCAGCACGCGCCGCAGCCAGCTCACCCGGCGGCTCTGCCGGGCCCACATGTAAGCCGGGTCCATCTCATGCGCGTAGCAGGCGGGCGAGGAGAACTCTTCCATCTGGTGCGCATCCTCATCCTTCGAGGCTCGGCTCCCGCCTCGCACCTCAGGATGAGGATTTCTTTCCTGACCGGCCACGGCTGTCCTTAAGCGCCCCCAAACCGCGTCATCACTCCGCCGCGACGGAGCTGCGCACCGGCTCGACCTTGGCGGCGCAGAACTTGAACTCCGGAATCTTCCCGAATGGATCGAGCTGCGGGTTCGTCAGCACGTTGGCCGCGGCCTCCGCATAGCAGAACGGGATGAAGACGAGGCCGGGCTGCAGCGCGCCGTCGGCGCGGGCTTTCAGCTCGATTGCGCCGCGGCGGGTCGAGACCCGGATCGTGTCGCCGGGCGCGATGCCGAGCCGCCGCAGATCGGCCGGCGCGAGGCAAGCGACGGCCTCCGGCTCGATCGCATCGAGCACCGCGGCGCGGCGCGTCATCGCCCCGGTATGCCAATGCTCGAGCTGCCGCCCCGTGGTGAGCACCAGCGGATATTCCGAATCCGGCTCCTCGCCAGGCGGCAGCACCGCCGCCGGAACGAGCTTGCCGCGCCCGGACTTGGTCGGGAACCCGTCGCCGAAGACGATCTCATGGCCGGGCTGGTCCTCCGCGTCGCAGGGATAGGTCACCGAATGCTCGCGCTCCAGCCGCTCCCAGGTGATGCCGTTGAGCGAGGGCATGATCTGCCGCATCTCGT
>JAREAF010000514.1 GCA_029240475.1 Rhodospirillales bacterium
GAGGCGCGCGCCTGTCTCGAAGGCCTCGCGCAGAACCCAGCGGTCGGCAGCTTCGGTCGCCGAGAAATCGCCGATGGCGTTGGCCAGCTCGTGGATGCGCGCCACCGCCTTGTTGAAGCGGAAGCGCTCGAGATCCTCGGTGAATGCGGCGACGGTCTTGTGCACGGCGCGGCGCAGCGCGAGCGCACCCTCGCCAAGGGCGCGCGGCTCGGCCGCGCCGGCTTGCGGCAGCGTCGGCAAGGCCTCGTCGACCATGCGCCAGAGCCGCTGCACGAACCGGTAGGCGCCCTCGACCCCCGCCTCGGTCCATTCGAGGTCGCGGTCGGGCGGACTGTCGGAAAGCATGAACCAGCGCGCGGTGTCGGCCCCGTAGCCTTCGATGATGCCGGCGGGGTCCACCACGTTCTTCTTCGACTTGCTCATCTTCTCGGAGCGGCCGACCGCGACCGGGCGCGCGCCGGCATCGACCCAGCGGCCGCCCTCTTCCTTGCGCACCTCGTCGGGCGAGAGCCAGCGGCCTTCGGCATCCTGGTAGGTTTCGTGGCAGACCATCCCTTGCGTGAAGAGGCCGGCGAACGGCTCCTCGAGATCGAGATAGCCGCAGCGTTTGAGCGCGCGCACGAAGAAGCGGGAATAGAGCAGGTGCAGGACCGCATGCTCGACCCCGCCGATATATTGGTCGACCGGCAGCCAGCGATCGACGGCCGCGCGCTCGAACGCCTCGGCCGCGCGCGGCGAGCAGAAGCGCGCGAAGTACCAGGAGGATTCAACGAAGGTGTCGAAGGTGTCGGTCTCGCGCCGGGCGGGTCTGCCGCAAGCCGGGCAGGGCACGTGCTTCCAGTCCGGGTGATGGTCCAGCGGATTGCCCGGCCGATCGAACGCGACGTCCTCCGGCAGCTTGACCGGCAGGTCGCGCTCGGGCACCGGCACGATGCCGCAGGCCTCGCAATGGATCACCGGGATCGGGCAGCCCCAATAGCGCTGGCGCGAGACGCCCCAGTCGCGCAACCGGTACTGGATCTCGGCCCGGCCATCCCCCTGGCGCTCGAGCGCGTCGACCACCTTGCGCTTGGCTTCGGGCACCGAGAGGCCGTCGAGGAAGCCGGAATTGATCAGCACCCCGTCGCCGGTATAGGCCTCGCCGCCGATGACGACGGCGGCCGGATCGAGGCCGGGGGGTGCGACCACGGGGATCACCGGCAGATCGTATCTGCGCGCGAAGTCGAGGTCGCGCTGGTCGTGGCCGGGGCAGCCGAAGATCGCGCCGGCGCCATACTCCATGAGCACGAAATTGGCGACATAGACCGGCAGCCGCTTGCCCGCGATCAGCGGATGCAGCGCCTCGATGGGCGTGCGCCAGCCCTTCTTCTCGGCCGTCTCGATCGCCGCTTCCGAGGTGCCGATGCGGTCGCATTCGGCGATGAACGCCGCGAGGCCGGAGTGCCGCGCCGCCAGCTCCCGGGCCAGCGGATGATGGGGCGACAGCGCCAGGAAGGAGGCGCCGAACAGCGTGTCGGGGCGCGTGGTGAAGACCTCCAGCCTGTCATCGCGGCCGGCGAGCGGGAACCAGACGCGCGCCCCCTCCGAGCGGCCGATCCAGTTCTCCTGCATCAGCCGCACCTTGGCCGGCCAGCGCTCCAGCGGCGGCAGCGCCTGCAGCAGCTCCTCGGCATAGTCGGTGATCTTGAGGAACCATTGGGAGAGGAGGCGCCGCTCGACCGGCGCGCCCGAGCGCCAGCCGCGCCCGTCGATCACCTGCTCGTTGGCGAGCACGGTCTGGTCCACAGGATCCCAGTTGACCCAGGATTCGCGGCGATAGGCGAGCCCCGCCTTCAGGAAGTCCAGGAACATCTTCTGCTCATGCCGGTAATAGTCCGGATGGCAGGTCGCGATCTCGCGCGCCCAGTCGAGCGACAGCCCCATGGATTTGAGTTGCGCGCGCATGGTCGCGACGTTGGCGTAGGTCCATTTCGCCGGATGGACGCCGGACGCGATTGCCGCATTTTCGGCGGGCAGGCCAAAGGCGTCCCAGCCCATCGGATGCAGCACCGAGAAGCCCCGCGCGCGCTTGTAGCGCGCGACCACGTCGCCCAGCGTGTAGTTGCGCACATGGCCCATATGGATGCGCCCCGACGGGTAGGGGAACATCTCCAACACATAGTATTTGGGCCGACGGTCCTGCGGCGAGGTGCGGAAGCAGCCGCGCTCGTCCCAGCGCGCCTGCCATTTCGCTTCCGTTTCCTTGAACGCGTACCGGCTCATCTTCCGCGCGACCATCCACCCGACAGCAGGACGCCCCGGCCGGGCGGCGGCGGATCAGGTGCGAAAGGCGCCGTCGTCCGGAGGCGGTTTGCTTTTAGCTGTCGGCGGAGGCGATGCGCAACTGCCGCGCCCGGGTCAGGATGGCGTTCTCCAGCTCCGTCGCGGTCTCGGGCGCAACGGCGGCGTCGACCCAGGCGCCCGATCCGTCCCGCTGCTGGCGGAACACCGAGGCGCGCACGCCATCGGCGCGCAGCTGCCGGCCGAGGATCACGATATTGACCTTGAGGCGCTCCTCGGGCGCCTCGGCGGGCGTGTACCAGTCGGTGATGATGACGCCGCCGAAGGGATCGGCCGAGGCCAGCGGCATGAAGGAAATGGTGTCGAGCGAGGCGCGCCACAGATAGCTGTTCACGCCGATGCCGCTGCCGCCCTGGTCCACTTCCGGCTCGTCGGTGCCGAAGAGCGACAAACCGCCTTGACCGAACACGGACTCCGGCGGCGTCGCGGTGTGGGGGCCGCGGCCGTGCCTCTGATACTCGGGATAGGTCGAATCCGGGTCGCCCCAGGCGCAGCCTGACAATGACGCGATCAGCGCCGTGACGGCCAAAGTCAGCGTGAACCGAACCCCCATAACCCCTCGCAGCCGCTTGGCATCTCGTTAACCCCGTCCTTTTGCCAGAGCGAACGGCTCTGGGTCAACAACGGGCGGCGCTTGCGCCCAAGCGCCGCGTTCCAAGCGACGCGCCCGGACCCGAGGCCCGCCGCGGCTGTACCACCCGCCGCGGCTGTGACGCCACCAAAACTCACCGCGCCGTACCTGGAGAACATTCGGCCAAGCTGATCTACTTCGCCCTCCTTCGGGGGGCGGCCCGAAAGTTGT
>JAREAF010000515.1 GCA_029240475.1 Rhodospirillales bacterium
GGCGATGGCTCCTCGAGCGGAGGCGCCTCGGGCGGTGGCTCTTCCGGCGGCAACGGTTCCGGAAACGGCAAGGGAGAGGGCGGAAAGGGGAAGTCGGGCGACAAAGGGGGCCGGGGAAAGAGCAAATAGCTTTTGATTACCAGATTGCGGAGCGCGCGTGAGCGGACGGTCGGCGATGCGGAGCGCGCGCAACGTTCCGGCGATTGGACGTTGTCGACTTCGGTTGCCCATGTCGACGGCATCCACAAGGTGACGTAGACAGGAGCGCATCTGCTGGGGCGAAAACCCCAGGTGCTCATGATGAACGCAGAGCAGAGGACCGCTCAGGCGAAAGCTTGAGCGGTCTTTGCTTTTCCGCATCGGGGCGTAGGGCTTGTTCGGGAGCTGAGGGTTCCGGCGGGCCCACATCTGGCCAGCCTCAGAGTCGTGAACACTCGGTGACTTTCCTGGCGCTTTGTCGCTCTGAAACGAGGCGCTGAGCAAGCTGTCGCTTTAGGGGCATTTTCACCTCGAGGGGCATGCCAGGCGTCGTTGGCCGTCGTCGGCAGCGCCCGGAGCGTATCCGACGCGATCGACAAAGCCAGTGGCGTCCCCCGGACATCACGGTCTTTGACGTCCGTCTCGCTGGACGCCGCGACGATCAGGGCCGGAGCCCCGCGGGCAGCAATTCGTTGCTCAGAACACACACAAGAAGACGCTAACCAGACGCGCCAAGGTTTGGGTAAGCACGGAAGTGCAGTCTCCCGGCGCGAGATTTTTCTGGGGGGCGGCGACGGGTCGGGTCGCTGCAAGGGCGGCAAGCGGGCGGAGGGTGGTCCACTCCTCCGCCCGCAAATCCGCATGCATCATCAGTTAGTGCAGTAACCTGGTAAATCGTTTCGGAACTGCCGGCCATGCCCGGTGATTTGGCGCGATCGCACCGCTGCAGCAGCTGCAGGCCCCGCAAAGCCCTTGAGCTGAAGTTGGTCGGCCCTACCTGGCTCCGCCCCGAGCCGCGAGTGCCGCACTCCATTGAGTGGCTGTCAAAACCGCCGCTCGGGTATCAGGACGGCTCAGACCGTCTGCAGGTTGGCGACCGAGGACCGCCTAGACGGCCCCGGGCGGTTTATCTATAGCTCTCGTTTACGCGGCGAGGACCGGAATTCGGGCCGGTTCCAGCATTCGATATTGTCGGTTGCGGGCCCCCGCAGCCAACACGCTCGAATGGCAGCTTCGGACGGCGGCTTCGCCTGACGCGGCTTCGCCTGACGCGGGCTCATAAGTGCATCTAGGTCAGCGTCCATCAAGCTCTGGATGAGGCCTCGGATCGTCCTACGCGCCCGCCCCGAGGCGCGATGCCTCCGGACCGCGAGGGGTGAAGCACCGCAAGCGCGCCGATTACGTAAAGCACGGCGGCGCCGATCTTCAGCAGGCGGGTCGTGAACAGCTCGGCGCCCCCGCCGGGAAGCGGCGATATTGCCATCCCGAGAATGAGAATGAAGGTGGCAAGGGCGATGGCGAAGAGAGGCGCCTTGGCACCGCCCTTTGCGATGCGATCGCCGAATATCAGGCACGACGCCAGCAGCACGAGCACGAACGAGACGAAGCTGCCTGTAAGCGAAACGAAGCCATAGGCCAGCGCCGCCGCCGCGCCGCCGATCAGGTTCCCGATCAGCAGGCCGAGCGCGGCACGCATGCCGGCACCGGGCGCAAAACCGCGCAAGACGGTGATCGTGACGATCAGGATGACGATGTCGTTGGTGTCCTCCCCGAGAATGAAGAATATGAGGAGCGGCAACAGAACGAGCGTGTCCAGGAGCGCCATGCGGTCACAGGATGCGTCTTCCGCCGTTCGTGTCGGCCGGGGTGCCCCACCATCTGCCGCCGCCGGAGCGGCGGGAATGAAGGCGTGGGCGAGCCACACGATGATGATCGCGGTGAGCGCTGCGGCAAAGAGCGTGCCGGCGAAGCCGGCTGCAGCCTCCGTGGAGACGGCGGCGATCAGCGGCACACTAGCAAACCCGATCTGAACCAGAAGTGTGGCGAGCGGCGGCGCGCCCAGGCGATGGGCACGAAAGGAGAGGAAAAGAACCAGTCCGATGATCATCAGCATGGCAAGCGGCGTCTGCTTGAGAGCGACCGACACCATTAGCGCCGCTCCCGTGGAGAGCAGCACCAGGATCGGCACAGCCACCAAGTCGGGCCAGGGCGGCGCCTGTCGCGAGGCGAGGAGCTGAACGCTGAGCAGAGGCCCGAGAAAGCTGAAATTCCAGTCCAACAGCTCCGCCACGGCAAAGCTCAGGGTCGCGGCCAAGGCGATGCGCAGCGCGTGCCGATTGGCCTCCGTCACCCCGGGAGCAGCGTCTGCAAAAACGTCATTCATCTCAGGTAAGGAAGGAGAAGGTAGCGACCAACCGGATCCACACCCAGCCGAGCGCATCGACGATCGGATTGGAGGCGGCGTAGACGATCACATTGGCCTGAGAGCCAAGGCGAATGCCTTTCGGCCGGGAATTAGGCTCGAAATCGATGCGCACCGCAAAACGCTGCGGATCGCGGATCCAGCCGCTGTCGTTGCGGATCTTGGGGAGGCCCGTCGCCGGGTCGATCTCGCGGTTGGCGACGCCCCACCCGATGCTGAGAATGCGGCCGGCATAGATACGCCCGGGCCGGATATCGAGCACGATCTCGACCGGATCGCCGATCTCGAGGTTTTCGAGGTTGTTCTCGGCGCCCTCCGGACAGCCTTTCCGCGGCCTCGGATAGCGTGCGCCAGGGATTGAGCTGCGGCCAGATATTGCCGAACAGGGAGCAGACGAAGGCGAACCCCACCCACCAGACCACCCAGACCAGGACGGGCGCGATGTTCTTGAAAGGGTGTTGGTTGCCGAGCAGGCCCGCTGCGAGGACGATCAGGAATGCAGCAAGGCCGATCACGTGCAAGACCCACCCCAGGGCCGTCGCGACCGCGCGTGCCCCGGATGACCGGCCGAGCTCAAATTTCGGATAGCCGAGAGAGCGCTCTTGTGGGCGACGCTATCCCAGGGCAAGCAGAAGGAATGTGAGCGCGACCACGGCGCCCGCGGCCAGGAGATACTGCTCAAGTCGGACCGGCAGCTCGTGACGCGTAGGCAGCGCATGCGCGAGCGC